>JANMMV010000134.1:0-5121 GCA_031373565.1 Saprospiraceae bacterium | reverse complement strand
GCAAAGCTAAGCTAGATATGGACTACACTGACATTAGTATCCTTTCACTAACCCAATCTTTGACGGCAGATATAGACTACGGCAGCTTGACTATTCATGACCTCGCAAATACAGTGAGAAATATCAATATATCAACCAGATATGCTCCTGTCAAGATCCAAAGCACAAATGCTGCAAATATTGATGTTAATGGATCTTATTTTGCTGCTAATTTGGGTTCTAATTTTGTCGCAAAAACACGCGTAAAGGAAGGTAACAAACTGACAGTAAAGGGTTACAAGGGGCATGAAAGATCACAAACCCAAATCATTATCGATAGTAAATATGGTGATGTAGACATTTACTGAGCGAGTTTATTATTGCAATGTAGTAATAAAAAAAGAGGCTGTCTAAAAAGATAGCCTCTTTTTTTGTTATGCTGCTTTATGGATTGCCTGATTACAACTTCCCCAATATTTAAATGCTGATAAATCTCTGTGCCTTTTAGGGATTGATGGTCTCAATAGGTCTTTGTGTTTGCAAAAGGATAAAAATTGATGATTTTCTATAGCTTTTTGGACTAATTTTCTAAGATTATGCCCAATTGACATTAGGCCAAATTCAATGTTTACATTGTCCATCTTACGCAGAGTGAATCTTGAAAATTTATTATTACTTTTTAACTGACCAAATACGGCTTCTACTTCTATTGGTCTTTTGCTTCTGTGCAACAATCCCCTTTCTGAAGTAAGTATTTCCCTTGCTTTGGCTCTATATTGATTCAGCTTATGATTAATTTCAATTTTTTTATTGCCAGCGCTTTTATGGCACATTCCTCTTAATGGGCAGCCTTGACATCTCATGGCTTCATAATAATCTACTTGTGATATAAAGCCATTTGTACTTTTTCTTTTGCCTTTACCAGCATGCTCTAGTTTTTGTCCCATTGGGCATACAAAAAAGTTCTCCAACTCATTGTAGTATAAGTTTTGAACCAAAAATGGGTTCTGCTTTTGTGTACGTTTTTGTTCTTTATGAAAGTAGTTGTATTTGACATATGCATCTATTTGTTTTTGCTCCATCATTTCATAGTTTTCCTCACTTCCATATCCAGCATCTGCGATGACTTCTTTACTTTGTTTACCGTATTGCTGTTCAAAGCCGTCTAAATGAGTTTCTAAAGTAGTAGTATCGCCCGCTGTTTGATGTATACTATAGTGTGTTATGAATTGATCTTCTGTACTAATTTGAGTATTGTAAGCTGGTTTCAATTGTCCGTTTTGCATATGATCATCCTTGAGTCTCATAAACACTGCGTCTTGATCAGTCTTACTGTAGCTGTTTCGGTCTCCCAATATTTCCAATTGGTTTTCATACTTTTCTAATCGATTAAGATGATCTTCTTCTAATTGTTTTAATTGCTTCCTGGTAGCTTTGTTACTATCCTGTAGTTGTTCGTTTAACGCGGCTAACTTATTCTTAAGCTCACCACTGTTTATTGGCTTAGGTGTTTCGTCCCATCCTAATTCTGACTGATCTTGTTTGATTTGCGACTCTATTTCATGGAGTACTGAGTTAATTTTTGTTTCTAACTTTGCTTTGTTTTTTTCTACCGATCCTTTCCATACAAAAGTATATCTATTAGCTGCAGATTCAATTTTTGTTCCATCTATGTATTGCACATCAAGGCTTAAATATTTTAGTTCGTGTAGAAGTCTTACTACGTCAGCAAATAGGTTCTGGATTTGAGCCTTTAGTCTTTTACTTCGAAAATAGTTTATCGTTCTAAAATCTGGTGTGCTATTGCCTGACAACCACATAAAGTGAATGTTTTCCTGCAATGCCTTTTCTATTTTGCGGCATGAATACACATTAGTAGTATAACCATAAAACAATATTTTTATCATCATTCTGGGATGAAAACTTGATGTTCCGCCACCTTTATATTGCTTGATAATATGATCAATATCAAGCCTATCAACCACTTCATTTACTAATCGTACTGGGTGATTAACTGCTATCTTTTCAAAAATATCTTGAGGAAATAAGCTAGGAGAGTTTAAAGGAAGCTGCTTAAATTGTATCTTTGCCATTATTGTTTGTGTTGCACCTCAAAGATAATAATCGATGAGGAACAAACAAAAAATCCCCGACACTTTTGTATCGGGGATCATTTTTTTAACTAATTAGGCTTTTTAGACAGCCTCTTTTTTATTGTATCAAATGGGGAGATGGTTATTTGTCACTTCCTAAGACATATCGAGCCGACAAGGCACCATAACTATCTAGTCCATTATAATAGCCGTTTGTATAGCCGCTACCTTTGAGAAAGAATGTAGGCATAATATCTAAGCTAAGGTTAAGCGGCAAATCATCAAATACGTAATCCAATCCTAATACGCCTGATAAACCTACAGCTACCCCACTACTACTAAAATTGTTATAAAGACCTACTTGGACTCCACCTCCATAGTACCACTTCAGGTTATCGATAGATTCGATGTCTGTGTGAATCTCATAAATAGCCCCAAGATTTATATCACTGAAATAGATTCCAGCCATTAACTCTATTGCGTTCTTATCATTTAAAAACTTCTTGTAAGATACGGAAGCGGGATATCCAAATCTAAGACCGACAGCTGAGCTGTACTGTGCACTTACATGCACGCACAAAAAGAATAAGGGAGCAATTAAAAGCATCTTTGTTTTCATAAAATTAAGTTTTAAAGGTTATAAAAATGGTTATTTGTTATTATTATAAGTAGTTTCAAAAGCGTTATCTTCTCCTTTTCTTCTTTTTGGTCGGCATATTGCGATCGGGGGCTCCATTTCTATTTTCTGCATTATCCAAAATCAAAAATCTACCACCAACGCCAAATGTTAATAATGCTAATGATGCAGAACCGGCTATATCTGCATTGGCATAACCTACGTCGACTCCTATTTTGTTTTTTCTCCCGAAGAGTAAGCCAAAATTACCGCCTAGATAGGTAATTCCTCCAGCAGCAAAAGTGGATGAGAATTGATAAGTATACCTAGGAGATAAATATATTGAAATATTTTCGGTAGGATGCAGACTCGCATAAACTGGGACTTGAACATTCCAAAATGTGGTTATCAAACCAAATGTACCTACCTCGGCCCCAGCCCCTAGCGCAAACAATGACTCATTTGTTCCAAGAAGTTGGTATTTCGCACCTACGTTTAAGTTTAGGTTTGTGTTTGCCCTTACTAATACGTCTAATTTGTCTGTTACTCCATATTTTGCGCCGAATTCAATATTTGGAAATCCAAATGAAGGTACTTCAGGATTAGCGATGGAATCAAAATTTAGATCAACATCAAAATCTGGGGTTTGCGTATAATTTATACTACCCAGTACTTCGACACTTTCTTTACCTATGGCCCTGCCATCTTGGTATCCGGTGAGGGTAGCGCAAGAAGTAAAGAAAATTATGCTTAAAAGTAAGGAGAGATGAAAATATATTTTTGTCATTTGGTATGTGTTTTTGGTAAATATGAAACAAATGTAGCGACAAAACCAATAGTCTGTACAACAATTTGATACATTTATTACTAGTGTACTGTGTTGAGCTATTAAAAAAATTGGAAAAAATCGTACATATTATTGAAAATCAGTATAGTAGTGATTTTTCAACGACTCTTAAGTATATCAACTGTGCACCATCTGAAGGCAATAAACCAAAAGCTAAAGAATACCTACAAAGCAATACCAAAGATTATTTTGCTTTTGGTGAGAATTCTCGATTGTATCATCGACAAAAAATGACCTAGTGATGAAGTTGTATTCGGTATCGCAACAAGATAATCTAGTAAAAATAAAAAAAATGGGCGTTTGGTAATTTTAGCATTAATTTTACAATATGCATAGTTTTATTAGGATTAATTGTTTGACCTGTATAGCTATTTTAGGACGAGACAGGACGAAGACATACGTGATAGATACTCAATAGATACTCAATAGATACTTAATAGATACTTAATAGATACTTAATAGATACTCAATACATACTTAATAGATACTTAGTTGATATCCCGTATATAACCCGTAGTTCTCCCGGTTCTCGCGTTATCAAGTGAAAATGATTGGGCTTATCATTGTAGGAGTATAGAGCAAGTTACAGAATGCGACCGTAAGTAATGCTTCAATTTACCACTATGTACGATCTCAAGGCTATATGCAACAAAGCTAAAGAGTTAAACTAATTTAGAAATTTCTAATAATTTAATATGGTTACGTAAGGTACTTATCTCAGCATCTTTACTGCCAAGTAGTTGCCTTAACATTTGATTTTGGACAAGTTGCCCTTCGAGCTTCTGATTTAAAAGATTGAGATTAAAGACATAACGTTCGTTTTCGATATGGAGCAAATCTTTTGAAGGCAGCGCCATTTTCTTTTTCTGAGAATTTAAGTTTAATTCCGATATCTCGGAATTTAATAAATTGTCTATTCCTACATTGAAAAATTGAGAAATAACCATAAGCACGTCCATGCCGGGAAGAGACTTGCCCGTTTCGTAGTCAGAAAGAGCTGATTTACTGATATTTAAACTTTCACTTAAGGCAACAAGTGTCAATTCTTCTCTTTTTCTTAAAAATTTTAGATTTTTTTTAAAATTTATTTCCATTTATGTGGAATTATTAAAATTGTTTATACCTTTGATCTCGTTGAACGATGCAAGTTGGCAAAAGTTCGATCAAAGTTCGTTAGTTTTCAATAAAAAATTTATTCCAAAACATAAATTATGTATCACTTGAGATGTTATTTAATACCACTTGCTATGCTAATGAGCCAAGTCGCTTATCTGCAAAATCCTACAGATGCACTGCTGATGAAGAAAAACCAAATTTGTGTAGCTACAGTATATTCTCAAGGTAGTTGGGATCAATACTGGGAAGGTACAAAATTAAGATCTAATGGCAATGTAGGTACTTTCACGAGTAGACAGATTATGCCAATGGCGGCCTACGGTATTACTATTGCCGATGCGGAAACAGTGATTGAGATGGCAATTGGTGGTAAAACAGCCACTCAATTTTATGAACAAGAGAAGAAGTTTGATGTTCGCGTGCGCTACGAACAAAACTATCGCAAATCCGAACGCGAAATCAAGGAACTT
>JANMMV010000496.1:0-2055 GCA_031373565.1 Saprospiraceae bacterium | reverse complement strand
TTATGAAGGTAAAATTTATTTGCAAAGTTCAAATGGCAGTTTTAAAGCGGTCAGCAATGTTGATATCGAACGAGATAAAGCTCAGGAAGACGTCGCTGCAGTATTTGTAGATGTAAATAAAGATAAAAAACTTGATTTGGTTGTGGTAAGCGGTGGTTCTGAATTTCCTGAAAATGCACTTCAATATCAAGATAGATTGTACATAAATCAGGGTGATGGCAAATTTACTAAACAAGCTAATGGAATGCCAACAATACTCTCCAGTGGTTCGTGTATAGCTACGCATGATATCGATAATGACGGGGACTTAGACATATTTGTAGGTGGAAGGGTGACGCCTGGTAAGTTTCCTCTCTCACCTATGTCATATATAGCGCGGAATGATAGCGGAAAGTTTGTTAATATAACGCCAACTATTTCAGAAGGCCTATTTAAAGTAGGCATGGTGACATCAGCTACTTTTGCGGATCTTAACAATGACAAAACGGCGGAACTGATTGTCGCATGTGAATGGGGGCCGATCAGGATTTTTGAAATGGACAATGACAAATTTATCGATAAGACTTCGTTTTACGGTTTAGAAAAAACCACTGGCTGGTGGGATAAAGTTTTGGTAGCAGATATCAATAATGATGGTTATAAAGATATCATTGCAGGTAATGCTGGCTTAAATACACACATGAAAGCCAGCAATGAGCAACCGATAACAGTGCATTATAATGATTATGACAAAAATTCTTCTATTGATGCCGTCATATGTTATTACAACGGCGACAAAAGTTATCCCTTCTCCATGAGAGATAAAATGCTGGATCAGATGATTTTTTTGAAAAAGAAATTCTTACGTTACAGCCCCTACGCATCAGCAACTATGTCATCTATCTTTACACAGGCGCAGCGAGAAGGCGAGCAAACTCTATCTGCAAATACCATGGCTAGCAAGATTTTCTATAATTCTGGGGGAAAGTCATTTACTATAACAAATATGCCATTACTTTCTCAATTATCTTGTAACAGGGCTCTTGCAACTATAGATATTAATGGTGATAAAAACTTAGACATCATCACTGCTGGTAATAATTATGGTACGGATATTTTACTAGGACGTTACGACGCTTCGATAGGTATGCTATTACTAAATCAAGGAAATGGGCAGCTAAAATCAATTTCTCCTGCTGCATCGGGTCTCAATATAGGAGGCGACGTAAGATCGATCTTGCCAATAAAAACGAAAAATGGAATTCAATTATTGGTGGTGAGAAATGATGATTTTGCAAGCTTAGTTCCCATCAAAGTCGTCAACCAGGTTCAATAATGTAGTCCTTAATAATGGCATCCCAGTATAAAAACTATTGGCATCAGTTTCCATTATTGTGGATAGCTATCTCGCTTAGTATTGGCATTTTTTCAGCGCAATTTATACCACTAATATATGCTGAGTATTTTTGTGCTCCACTTGTATTAGCTGGGCTCATAGGCGTGTTTTTAGTCACATCTACAAATAATAGTTTTCGTGTGAAGCTAAATGGTTTGCTAATGCTAGGCTTTGCTTTCTTTATTGGTATCGGTACTTATCAATCAAAAGATTGGTTAGATACTAAAAAGCTTCTTCCATCTCACGGGGCTATCATGCTTCAAGGATCGATTCAACATAAATTCACAAAATCGGTGCGGCCTAGATACCTAGTAAGTGTTGATTATGCTGGAATAACTTCAGGTTTACAAAAGCATTTTGCACTAGTCATTGTGACTTTTGATAAAAAAGATACAGCTAGTCAAAGATATGTGGAAGGAGATCAAGTTTTGTTCTATGGTATTCCCCAATTTATCGAAGCTACCACCAATCCATTTGCGTTTGATTATAGGCAGCATCTTTCTGATAAAAGTATATTTCAGCAGATAAGCGTCAAAACTGGCCAACATAAGATAGCAAATCGTAATATGGAATCATCATTCGTGATAAGAAAATTACGTCAGATTAAGAGCCATAGTATAGCGGTTTTAGAAAAGTATATTACTGATCCTGATGCTAAAGGTATTGCGATGGCATTGATT
>JANMMV010000432.1:0-3979 GCA_031373565.1 Saprospiraceae bacterium | reverse complement strand
GGTAAGGTTTTAGGTTGTAGGTTATAAGGTGATAAGGTGATAGGTGATAGGTTGTAAGGTTGTAGGTGATAGGTTGTAAGGTTGTAGATGATAGGTTGTAAGGTTGTAGGTGATAGTTTGTAAGGTTGTAGGTGATAGGGTGATAAGGTGATAAGGTGATAGGTTATAAGGTTATAAGGTTATAAGGTTATAAGGTTATAGGTTATGGTTTTGAAATTAGAAGTTGGTATTTATCTATAAAACCATCAACGCATCAACAACTTTCCTAACTCCTGTCGTTGCGGGCTCAGAAATAACTGTCAGCTGGCTAGATCTGCTTAATTCGTGATTGATATGCGGCTTGGGATCGATATAGTAGATTTTGCAATAACTAGGCACAAAGGAAATTAGGCTTGCCGCAGGATAAACCTGCATTGATGTTCCGATGATAATACAAACATCAGCAACTGAACATAGGGCCATCGCTGCATCTAGCATCGGCACCATCTCTCCAAACCATACAATGTGAGGACGCAATTGTGCCCCTTCTGCACAATGATCACCCAAGTTGAGATCGTCAGGCCAATCGTAGACTAAGTCAGCATATCTAGTACTTCGCACCTTAGTGAGCTCGCCGTGAAGATGAATAATATCCTTAGAACCAGCCTCTTCGTGCAGATTATCTACATTCTGCGTGATGATGGAGACGTTGTACTTTTTTTCCAAATCGACAAGTGCAATGTGCCCATTATTTGGCTTTACTTCTTTTAGTTGTCGTCGTCGTTGATTATAAAAGTCGAGCACAAGTACAGGATTAGCTGCCCAACCTTCCGGCGTGGCTACTTCCATGACATCATGACCTTCCCAAAGCCCGTCGGCATCTCTGAAGGTTTTGATACCACTTTCAGCGCTAATACCTGCACCTGTAAGAACGACTATATTCTTCATTTAAGAATACTAATTACATTTTGTATCATAGTAATACACATGTTTGTCAACACTAGACCAACCCATTTTTTTACTAAACTCTTTACTTAGACTCGGACAATCACCGTACAAAGCGCTGAACTCTTCCTCGTAATTTTTCTTAAACATACGAAATGCAGTTTCTGTGCCTTTTTTGAAGTAATATGATTTGGCATCTCCACCTGCTACTTTGATACCGCCAAACCCTACTGAAGCCGTTTCAGCAGCATACGGATCGTAAAACACTTTGATTTTATTTGCAAATCCTGGATTTAATAATTGAAGCAAAAGCGTCATCTTTTTATTCTTGAGCATCACTTCTGTTGTTTCAAAAAACACATAACCATCCTTGATATGTTGAGCATGGACAGATTTATCTTCATTCCATCTCGTTGCATCATTCAGAAAATCGTTTGCATTAGCCAATTTATCGAAGCCGCTTGGGACTAAGTACATATGCTTAACTTGTTCAGGCTTCAATTCCCGCTCCTGCTTGGTGTCTTTAAGCTCAATGGTAATTTCTTCAATCAAGCCTTTCTTTCTATCTATATCTTCAACGTAGCCCACTAATTCGGTACCATCTGTCAGCGTAATGAAAGATTCTTTCTTTTTAGAAAACAAATCAGACGGAGACAGGAACTCCTGACCAAATAAGCCGGCTCCACTCAGGAGAATCATACATGCAAAAATGTGTTGTTTCATGTTAAAATTGTTTGTGCGATCACTGATCGCTTGCTTATAGATAATTTAATTAATTACGAATCTTACTCAAGTTTTACCTCATCATCATCATCCTCATTGTACATATCTTTGAAATCATCAATCTCACGTCGGTCTCTCTTGGTCGGTCTACCTTCTCCCCTATCTCTAAATTCAGCGCCAGTCTTACCAACAAACCAGTCCTTGTACTTACTTAACTCCTCAGGTGGTGTCAAGTCAAGGTAACATGGCAATGCTAAAACAGAACTTACACGCTTCTCTATGATATCAACCACTTTGAAGGTCAGGTTGAAACCATTCTTCTTGACGCTTATCGTTTCTCCACGGCTCACCATATACGAAGGTTTGATGTTGGTCTCGCCTACTTTTACACGACCTCCTTTGCACGCATCAGTGGACATCGAACGCGACTTAAATAATCTGACCGCCCATAACCACTTGTCTATCCGTATTTTATTTACTTGGGACATCGAGAGTATCTAAAACAGGAAGCTTAGGATTCATCTTCTTGAGCGTTTCATAGACAACATTAGCAATGAAATAATTTCGGTACCATCGTTTGTCGCAAGGTGCTATGTGCCAAGGTATTACTGACTCATTGATCGCATACTCGTAGCAACGCATATACTCATCCCAATGATCATTTTCTGCCCAATCGGCCGCCTTGTGCTTCCACTGCTTTGCCGGGTCGTCAATACGCTCTTGGAGTTTTTCTTGTTGACGCTCAGACGATATATGCAAATAGAATTTGAGAACCGTCGTCTTCGCATCCGCTTCGAGCAATGTTTCGAACGCGTTTATCGCGGTCATTCTCTTTTTAACACGATCTTCCGTTATCCACTTATGTACACGCTGAATAAGGATGTCTTCATAATGGGATCGATTGAAAATCATGATGGTACCTTTGCGCGGAGCTACTTTATGAACACGCCATAAAAAGTCATGAGCAAACTCTTCCTCTGTAGGTTTTTTGAATGCCACCACATCAATGCCGGTAGGATTGCATTCCGCAAAAACAGTTTTAGTGGTTCCATCTTTACCACTCGCATCCATACCTTGGAGCACGACAAGAAGGCTTTGCTTTCCTTCTGCGTACAACTTATGCTGGAGATCACTGATTTTTGTAACCAGTTTAGCTGTCTTCTCCTCGAAATCGTCTTCTTCCAGTCCTTTTGGTGGTACGTAAGATATCTTAGAAAGTTTGATTTTAGCCATTATTATTTTACTTAATTGATTATCATTTCTTTTTTACCGCATCTTTTCTCGCTTGACGAGATAAGATTGCAGAATAGGCACAAACCCTTGATTTATATCTGCTTCCACAAATTCGATCTTAAATTGAAGACATTTTTGCCTAATCGCTTCTTTATATGATTGTACTTTTTCAACATATAGTTCTTTGACTTGATTGTGTTGAAGGCGGATTTCATCACCAGATTCCATATCGACGAAGATATATGGTCGGTTTTCATATTCAAACTCTAGTTCATGTTTTTTGTCAACAACATGAAATAAAACCACTTCATGCTTAGCATATTTGAGATGCTGCAAGGCGCCAAAAAGCTCATCCGAAGACTCACTATTGTCAAACATATCACTAAAAATCATCACTAACGAGCGCCGATGAATGCTATCTGCGAGTTGATGTAGTGCTTTGGCGGTAGACGTTTTTTTGCTAAGCACATTATCGTTTATTAATTTATCGAGATAAGTAAGCAATAATCTATAATGGGACGTAGAACTTCGAGCTTTGGTATGTACCGTGACCTCTTCGTCAAAAATAGATAAGCCATAAGCATCCCTCTGCTTTCGTAAAAGATTCATCATAGATGCGGCAGCAAGGGCCGAAAACTGGAGCTTGTTCATACCCCGACCCTCATCAGTTTTGGGAAAGTACATAGACGAAGATGTATCTATGATGATCTGACAACGCAGATTTGTCTCCTCATCATACTTTTTGGTAAACATCTTATCAGTACGAGCAAAGACTTTCCAGTCAATATTCCTGGTACTTTCTCCCTGATTGTATAGTCTATGCTCGGCAAACTCGACAGAGAACCCGTGGAATGGACTCTTATGCAATCCTATGATAAAACCTTCAACGACTTGTTTAGCCAGAAGTTCTATATTCTCTATCTGTCGAACATCAAAATTATCAAAAAAACTCATGTACATCTATATTGTGACAAACATAACAAAAAAACTCCCAGTTCGACGCTCGAAAAGGGAGTTTTTTTTTGCTTTCGCAAATATCATCATAACTACTTATAGATGAGCAACTATTTTAGCTTCTAGATTTGCTTTGGTTGTTAAC
>JANMMV010000401.1:0-5670 GCA_031373565.1 Saprospiraceae bacterium | reverse complement strand
GTTATACGGTTACCTTTACGATCAATGATGGTTTCCCACCCTTTACAGTAAATGGAAATCTATTATCAAGTAATACCTTTACATCCAATAATATTCCGACAGCAACGTCTTATAATTTTGTCATTGAAAATGCCTTGGGTTGTGAATTTGAAATCTCAGGAGCTTACACTTGCCCTTGTATCAGCGATGCTGGGACATTGTCTTCTGCCTTGCTGGAAATTTGCCTTAATGTATCAAATACGGTTACTATATCGGTACCAGCTGATGCAAATTTGGATAATGATGATGTAGGGTGTTTTTATTTGCACGACAATGCTTCAAATAGTTTAGGAAATATTCTAATGACGAATTGTAGTGGCGTTTTTATTTTTGATCCTACTATATTAGCTGCGGGAACTACGTATTATATCTCTTTTGTCGTAGGCAACAACCTAGGTAATGGGACGGTAGATTTGAATGATCCATGCACTGTAGTGAGTTTTGGACAACCCATATATTTCATAGAAGTTCCTGCCCCCAATGCTGGACCTGATATGGAAGTTTGTGGACAAAATGCTGTACTATCATCCGACCCAGCTCAAACTGGGGTGTGGAGTATGGTTTCAGCACCACCTCTTGGAAATTCAAATATCACTAACGCAAATGGTAATGTCACCGCTACAGCGTCGATTCCGGGGATTTATGTGTTTGAACTTGAACAAACGAGTGGTACTTGTAGTAGTGCCGATCAAGTAAATGTTGAATTTTTCGCTTTACCATTAGTGTCGAATCTTTCTTTTAATTGTACGCCACAAAATGAATTTTTTGTCACATTTAATATCACTGGTGGCAAACCACCATACAAAGTAAACGGAACAACAGTCACCAATCTTCCTTTTGTCAGTGCTTTTTATCCTTCTGGTGCACTTGCTGTTTTCGATATTGAAGATGATAATGGATGCACTACTAGCAATCAAATAGGTGGAACTAAAAATTGCAACTGTACCACCGATGCAGGATCGATGTCTTCAGATACCGTTTCAATTTGTGCAATAAATGGATCTTTGTTTTCGGGAGTGCATAATAACGATGCTACCTTAGATGCGAATGATACCGCTGAGTACGTTTTACATAGTGGGTCACTCAATGTATTAGGGACAATTTTTGATCGTAATAAAACAGGTCAGTTTGTGTTTGATAATTATCAATATAATACGAGCTACTACATTTCATATGTAGTTGGCAATAACTTGAATGACTCGGTGGATTTAGCTGATGTTTGTCTTTCGGTATCGATTGGCCAACAAGTTATATTCTATCAACCACCTGTTGTAAGTGCAGGTTTGGTTAAGGTTAATTGTGGGTTGTCTGCGGACTTAAACGGGTCTGATGGAGGTTTTTCAGGTTCGTGGAGTTTAGTCGATAAACCTATAGGTTCCACCACTGCATTTGCTGACATTAAGAACCCTGCAACGGTGTTTACAGCAGATTTGCAAGGTAATTACACCATACAATGGACTTCTATCAACGGCCCATGTGTCGCATCAGGTACAGTGACCTTCTCACTACTCGAAGCATTGAGCTTTCAAGTTTCTAATCCGATATGTAACAATTTACAAGATGCATATACCATTAAATTGAACATATCTGGTGGGTCAAAACCATATAAGATTGATGGAAATATTTTATTAGATAGTGTGTTTTCTTCCTTGCCAATACCATCCGGAGCAACGTATATTTATGAATTATCTGATAATGTAGGATGCAAAATTACCATTTCAGGGACTTACGATTGTAATTGTAAAAGTGAAGCAGGAAGTATGAATCAGGGTTTGGTTTTGCTTTGTGAAGGTGAACAAATCTCAACCAATTTTTCTCTTGGTGATTCGATCATCGGTATTGGCAATGGATATGTTTTTATTTTGCATACAGGTAATGGAAAAACATTAGGAAACATTATTACTTCAACAAATGGACCTTTTATACCCTTTAATTCGAGTGTTGTTTTGGGGCAAACTTATTATCTGTCCCTTGTTTCTGGACCTTTGGACCCAAATGGAAATGTTATTCTAAATACTAGTTGTACTTCTATATCTATAGGTACACCAGTTATTTGGAGTAAGGAAATAATTCTAATCATTGAAGATGCAAAAATTTGTGCAAGTGAAACAGATTTTGCATTTCCAACTTATACATATACAGGCCCTTATCCAGTAACTATCACTTTGATTGATGAACTTGGTGAGACTTTACTTTTTTCTCTTAACAATGCATCGGATCAGATAAAAATACCAATTTCAAAAGACAAAACTTATGAAATAGTGAGTATTGATAGACCATGTTTTGTACCCACAGATTCACGATTTTTTATTGATTATGTGGAGGAAACCACTATTAGTTTGGTAGATACCGTAATTTGTAATAATCCAATTTTTGGCTCCACACTTTTATTTACTGATTTACTATCGCCGAATGTACCAGGGTCATGGCAAGCCCAAGCAGGCCTCATTCTTAATGATCGATTTGATTTCAAAAATGTAATGCCAGGCTCATATCCAATCACTTTTACTGCAAACGTTGCGCCTAACGCTTGTCCCATTAATCCAGTAAGTTCGACTATCCAAGTCAAGGATTGTATTTGTCCAGAAGTGAAGCTAAAAGAAGATGTTAATCTTTGTAATAATATTGAGCAAATTGACCTGAATGAATTGTTACTTTCTCAAGATTATGGATCTGCTTGGGCCCTCATTGATAAGCCTGTATCAAATAATCCTGCTTTCATACTGTCCAATAATCTAATCGTAAAAGATAGAGCTGCTGGCAAGTATGTGATTACCTATTCCCCAGTAATTTCCAATGTTCCAACTGCTTGTACACTTAATGACACTATCATAATTACGATTGATCAAATCGAAAATATAGTCTTTGAGAAAGATACCTTAGGTGTCTGTTTCACAGATAGCTCATCTCTTGATCTAAAAGAATTATTAAGTGGTACTGTGGCAAATGCTTCTTTTTACAATTCGGACTTCAACCAACTACTTAACACTAGAATTAATTTTGCCCAGTTGAATGTAGGCTCTAATAAATTTTTTGGGATCATAGAGGGAAGGAATACTTGCCCAGGTGATTCTGCCATTTTTTTGATCAAAAAATATGAACCTTCAGATATAGCTCTTACTCATAGTGATATTACCTGTTTTGATGCCAATGACGGAAATATCCAGATCATAAATCCATCCGGCCAATCTCTTATTGTAAAATTAAATGGCAACTTAGTTGAAAATGACTTAGCATTGCAAAACCTCGGTCCTAATATTTATTTTGTAAGTATTGAAGATGGGCAAAAATGTATCTTTAAATTTGATAATATTGAAATACTTGAACCAAATCCTATCTCTATTTCTTTGGGAAGCAATAGAGAAGTAGAAATTGCTGAAACGACAACTATTACAGCGATCACTAATTTATTATCTTCTGATATATCGCAGGTGACGTGGCAGTCTTTGAGCGGTATACTTTCAGAAGACGATTTGGCGATCGTTCGCTCTTTTCTCAACAATGACAAGATTACTATTACAATCGTAGACGATGCAGGATGTATTGCCTTTGACGAGATATTAATTACGGTCAAGGAAGGAGAATTTGTTTTTCCTAATGTCTTGAATGTTAACAGCAGTAATGGTAACGATCGGTTCACCATTAAAAATGTGACTAGCTTAGAAAAAATAGCTGATTTTAGCGTCTATGATCGGTGGGGTTCGCTCATATATAATCAGAGAAATATACTGCCCGAAGAACTTCTTTGGAACGGCAAGTTTAATAACGTAACAAATGTGGTCCCTGGTGTCTATGTTTTTATCATCAAAGCAATCACGGCACCGGGAATTGAAAAGATCTTTTACGGAGATATAACGATTGTTACGCATTAGGTAACAAACTTACAGTAAAACGGTACTCAGCTTGTTTAATTAGGTAAGATGATATCGTAGTTTTGCTTGAAGTATGATAATTATCAATACTCTTAATAATCGAATGCTAACCTTTTTCAAATTCTCTGGTAGACTTCGTCAAAAGGTATTCTCATTCTTTCACCCCAGACGCCTATTTCTTCTCTGATTCCGCAGGAAACAACCATATTGATTTCTGCCCCGTAAGGTAGATTTAAGGTTTTTTTTACTTTTTTACTATCAAAACCTTCCATCGGGCAAGTATCGTACTTTTCATTGGCCATGGCAAGCATAAACGTTTGTGCCGCCAATGCGCAGGTTTTATGAACTACAACGCGCATGTCGTTTTCTGAAACTTGATAAATTATTGTTTTGAAAATGCCGACAATATTAACGATGATTTTACGGATTAAACCAAAAATCCCTAAGAATCGGGCATATAGGAATGGGATTAGCTTGCCGTAGTATGTTGTGTAGGTTTTGATTCGTTTATTGTGATTTGCTTTTGGGCTATTTTTGAGTACGTTTTGGGTTTCTAACGCTAACATTGTTTTGGCTCTTTCACGGTACAGATCTTGCCTTGTCACAAAAACGACCATTTGGTTTGCTGTGGTTGCTGCTTTTTGATTTAGACAAGCAACAGATAATTTTTTTAATGTTTCAGGATTTGTGACGTGGTAGAACTCCCAAAGTTGCATATTCGAACTATTGGGCGACAATGTTGCGAGTGCTAAACACTGCTTCACTTTATCTGGATCTATCGGAAGATCTTTGTAGTGTCTTATGGATCTTCTGTAATTTATTATCTCTTCTAAAGTCGTCATTGATGCAGGATTATCTTACTGTAAATGCATGATTTATGTCGTATAATTATGTTTAATCAGCCCATGTCTGATCGTCATTTTACAAACTTAGCTGATAAATACGCTGTATCGTTTCCAAATAATGCTTTCAAACAATCAAGAGCATCTTTTTGCACCTGTCCATCAATGGAGTTAGAATAATTTCCGTCTGTCCTTTCAATTAGACCAAAAAATGATTTTACTTTTTTGGGTTGGTGATATGTAATTCGATATTCGTAAAGGTCGGGTTGACCTACAGCAGAAACAACAATATTGTTTTTGCTTTCTATGTTCTCAACTACTAATGAGGGATCAGAATAAATATTGTCCATTCTTGCAGTCTTTAGTTTTTGTAAATAGGCATTCCAATCTGTCTTTTCAAATTGGTCAATGATTTCGTCTGGTGATAAATCTCCCAGTTCAATCATTTCTAATTCTGTTGGGTCACAAAATGATGCTCTAAATTTCATCGTTAAATATTTTTAGTTGTGGTCAATGTTTTGCTTCTGGGAATTAGTGATTGATAATAGCTCTGCGATTTGCGCGCTTAGGGTTTCGTATCAAGCGCGATTATGCATCGAATTCGATTCAAATTTAGCTTTTTTTATTGAAAAAAGACACTGAGATCAATTGCAAAAAGAGAAAAGGTCAAAAATAAGATAATAAGTTTGGTCGTTAGGAGTTGGTATTTGGTTTTGGGCGTGTTGCTTTGTGCGGATTGTGTAGCCATTAATTTTATCATTATTCCATTTTTTTGGGTTGTTCATAATATAATTTCGAATATTTTGATATTCAAAATGGTCTCTGATTATAAGGTTATCATAGTTGAGCTGAAAAAAATGATGTGCAGTTATATTTTGGAAGCTAGGCAGTGTCTCACATACTCCCGTCGAGCGATA
>JANMMV010000382.1:0-1730 GCA_031373565.1 Saprospiraceae bacterium | reverse complement strand
TGGTTGATAGAAAATGTTTGTTTTAAAGGACTTCAGCGCGGTCAAATAGGTGTGCACAAAGCACAAGCATTGGTATTAGTCAATTATGGAGAAGGTAATGGTGCTGAAATTTATCAGTTAGCAAATGAGATCAAAGAAGTGGTGAGAAAAACTTTTGATATTGACATAACGCCTGAGGTAAATATTTGGTAAGAAGGCAAATAACATTAAAGTTCTTTCGGCCAACATGATCCTTCTTTTAATTATTATGTCCTTTCCTTCATTCAACATACTAAATTGACTACTTTTGAGCCATTCAATAAAATACAACTTTGAATAAGATAAGACAAAAGATTGGTATTCTCGGCGGTGGTCAGCTAGGCAAAATGTTATGTCAAGCTGGAAGCAAAATGGGATTGGATATTTCTATATTGGAAAAAGATAGCAGTTTTCCTGCGTATAATGTTTGTAATCAATTTATTTGCGGAGATATTAACAATTTTGATGATGTGGTTTCTTTTGGAAAAAATATGGATATCATTACCATCGAAATCGAAAATGTAAACATCCGAGCATTAGAATATCTTGAAGATCATGGTGTTAAGGTATATCCACCAACGGCGGCGCTCAAAATCATCCGTGATAAAGGCTTGCAAAAGACTTTTTATGAAGGATCAAATTTTCCAACATCAGATTTCTCCCTATATAGGGATGCATCTTCCATTCGCAATGCAGTTGATACAGGTAAATTAACGATTCCCTTTGTGCAAAAAAGCCGTACCGATGGTTATGATGGTAAAGGTGTACACATCGTGAGAAACACCGACGACCTAAATAAACTGTTGAATGCAAGTAGTTTAGTTGAAGATATTGTCGATGTAGCTGAAGAAATAGCTGTCGTCGTTGCAAGATCTCCTAGTGGTGATACTACTTATTTTCCTACTGTTGAGATGGAGTTTCACCCAACAGCAAATTTAGTCGAATATTTGATTTGCCCGTCTTCTATAACGCTCGCTCAACAAGAACTCGCAAAGAAATTAGCTATTTCTGTGGCCGAAAAGCTGGATATTGTTGGACTTCTGGCTGTTGAAATGTTTGTAGATAAACAAGGTCATATTTTAATTAATGAGGTCGCACCTCGACCGCACAATTCTGGACATCACACGATCGAAGCTTGTACTATCTCACAATATGAAATTCACCTTAGAGCTATTTTGGATTTGCCGATGCCGCTTCCCGAACTGATCCGTCCAGCCGTGATGGTAAATTTATTGGGTGAGCCAGAACATAATGGTACTGCTATATACGAAGGTATTGAAGAATGTCTCGCTATCTCAGGCGTTTATCCACATCTTTATGGTAAGAAAGAAACAAAGCCATTTCGTAAAATGGGACATGTAACGATCGTTAATAGTGACCTAAACACGGCCAAAGCCCATGCAAAATTTGTCAAAGATACCTTAAAAGTAATATCAAAGCAATGAAGACACCTATCATAAGCATCATCATGGGATCTGATTCAGACTTACCTATCATGCAGCAAGCAGCAGATATGCTCGATCATTTCAGCATACCCTACGAATTAAATATCGTTTCTGCGCATCGCACCCCTGAACTCATGATAGAGTATGCAAAAGTTGTACACAGTCGCGGTATTAAAGTAATCATAGCAGGTGCAGGTGGTGCGGCTCATTTGCCTGGCATGGTTGCATCTATTACACCACTACCTGTTATAGGTGTGCCTATCAAAT
>JANMMV010000355.1:0-5974 GCA_031373565.1 Saprospiraceae bacterium | reverse complement strand
CGCCCTCGCTCGTGGAAGGTCATGCGACGGAGATTAGGATTGCCTACTCTGCGACCATAATCCATCATAGACGATATATCAATACCATCACTAGAAGCGTAAGCAACAACATCACCAGTACTTGCGTCAAGTAACGGTTGTCCATCACCAGCTCCGTCAATCCAAGTGCCAGCTACGTAATTTTGTAATTTCATAATGGTCGAGCATTTGTTTACAAATGAAAAGCAAAAATAGTTAAATTGTTTAGTTTTGTCTTGTAGAACTATATTAGCATCAAAAAAAAAGGATTTTATTGAAACTAAGGTAAATTTGTTATCTCACAACATTTTAACCAATGTCCAATCGTTACTTAAACTGGTATGTCATTTTTATTCTATCTTTCTTTAGTATCAACGAAGTAGGCGCACAATCATTAGAAATCAACGTTGTGGATTCTCTTTCCCAGCTTCCGCTAGAGTTTGTATCCATTGGAAAATCTAATAGTAAAGAACAATGGCTAACGAACGCTGAAGGCTTTGTTCGTATTCCATGTCAGCAAATGGACACTATAACATTTCAGTACATTGGCTACAAAGATTATATTTTTGTTGTCAACATAGGTATTTCAAAAACAACCAAGATAAATCTACAAACAGATATAATGCTTCTTTCCGAACTGACTATAACGTCAGATGATGATTTTTTATATAAACTGCTAGATAAATTACTTACAAATATTAAGCATCATAAGCCCCTTAATGGTAAAAGCTTCATGCAGTTAGAAACTGATATCGATAGCGAGCCCCGAGAACTTGTTCAGGCTTTTTATAATGCAGAAGTTGATCAATTTAAACTTCAATCAACGATATTAAAGAACGGACGTATAGGGGTCAAAGATGATTATGGAAAATATTTCACTACTTTTAGCACAAGTCAAGCGTTATGTGCATTGGATATTTTTAAAAATTCCTTGTCATATCCAAAGAGTCCATTTGTAAATTTAAGAAAAACGAAGCGAAATTACGTAATCTCTACATCTTATGGCTCTTCTAAACATACAATCATTCATTTAGAACCTAAATCAGATCGTAATAAAAACTGGACTTCAGACATTTGGTTTGAAAAAGAAAACATGAGTGTTGAAAAAATTGAATTGAATGTTAGAAATAGTTTTACTAAACCGTTTTTGCCAATCCAAGCAAACAGCAAAATCGATAGTCTCAACCTATTTATCCAAATCCACTTAGAAAATAATACGCCAACTCTTTTCAATATTAAGTATGATTTCAAACATATTGGTGAGAGTGACACATTAAATGTGTCGTCAAATGGCTATTTTCATATATTTGAGAAAGATAGTGCATTTATCACCCCATATTATAAAGACATTGAAAATTTTGATGACTATAGAAAAATATCAATCATTCCGTACAATGAAATGTTTTGGAATTGTACTCATCTACCAGATTTTACAGAATCTCAATTTAAAAAATTAAAATACTTTGAAGAAAATGGTGTCGTTTTGAATTTTAAGGCATTTGATAAGAGATCTGTACCAAATAGTATAAAACCTATTGATAAATTATTTGAGCATAATAACTTGGTTTGGTGTGAAAAGGACAGGTGGATTCTTAAACCTAAGATGATAAATGAAAGTGATGTCAAAACCAATGAAATAGTTAGGAGACACTCGCTCGTTCCACAAATAATTTTAGACGTCAATATTTGTAATGATAGTTTAGTATGTAAAACCGTTACAATTTTAGATGTTTTCAAATCTACATACAATTTGCCACATGAATCAACGTACTTTAGATTTTTTAATATTTATTTTGATCTTTGCGAAATAGAAAGAAGGAAACTTCAACAAAAATTAGAAAAGGTAAGATCAGTCCAAGAAGTGGATGATATTTATAAAGAAAGCTTGAAAAATTTGGATAAAACGCTAAAAGAATATAAAAATGAAGTTAGTTCTGGTGAAAACTTTACCGCTATTTTAAAGTGGAATGAATACATAGAAGAAACTATTGGCATTGATAATTTTGGCTATTTTCCATTAAAATAGTTACCCAATGAGATTTAGCATCATCCGATTTCTCACAGAGAAAACTATCTATCAAGGATGGGCAACCCTGAAGGAATATTTCATTGATTACACATCATCGCGTGGAGAAACGTCAACGCTCAAAAGAGAGATATTCGACAGTGGTGACGGCGCAGCAGTCTTGATGTATGACAACAGCCGTCGCAAAATATTATTGATCCGCCAATATCGAATCGTAGCGCAACTCGGTGGCGATGGCGATGGATGGTTGACCGAGTGTTGCGCTGGTATGCTTGACAAATTAGATCCAGAAACAGCCATTATCAAAGAGATAGAAGAAGAAACGGGCTATCGTATTTCCAAAGTCGCTTATTTGTTTGCTGCTTATGCATCTCCAGGCGCTCATATGGAGAAGATCTATTTTTACACCGCTGAATATAACCCTTCAATGAAAATTTCAGAAGGTGGCGGCCTATCAGATGAGCATGAAGACATAGAAATCATCGAAGTAGATTATGCTGACATAGAAGATCTTATCTACTCAGGTAAAGTCATTGATCAGAAGACCATTGTCTTATTGCTATGGGCTATCATTCATATTCTAAATAAAGCCAAGTGAGAAAAACGATTTTAAGTATTTGCATATTTGTGAGTTATCTAACATACAGTTTTGGGCAAAATGAAATCAATGACAGATCTTCATGGAAAAAATAGATTGGGTTGAAAAAATCGAAATTTCTAACATCAATAGAATTTACCATGGCAAGAATGAGCTTTTAAGTTACAGTTCTGGTTTTGATAATACTGGACAAGTTGGGGTAACTATCAAGAACGCGAATTGTGTACTTCAAAGAGTCCACATTGCGTACCATCTTCTGGGTTGAAACCATATGCGACTGCCTCAAGTAGTGTTGATTTTCCTGATCCGTTTCCACCAATAAAAAATGTAACATCAGGATGAAAAATGATGTCTTCACATGCCTTAATCGCTGTTATACCAAATGGATATTCTGGGGCTTCGCGGGTGGCTTCATTTCTGTGAGAAACTCCCCTTATATAAGGCCTTGGTTGGATCATGATGGCCGGTGATTAGTGTGCTTCTAGCCAATTGTTACCCACACCAATTTCAACTATAATAGGTACTTTGAGTCCAGGTATAGCATTGCGCATACAATCGCTCACGATCCCTTTGAGTTCTTCCAGTTCAGGTTTAAACACATCAAATACGAGTTCATCATGCACTTGAAGCACCATTCGAGATTTGAAATCACGATCTTTTATCGTCCGATGTATGTCTATCATGGCTATCTTAATCATATCAGCGGCAGTACCTTGTATCGGCGTATTGATCGCAACACGTTCAGCATTGGATGATGTCAATGAGTTACGAGAATTGATGTCTCTGAGATTACGACGTCGACCTAGCAATGTTTTAACATAACCAAGATCACGAGCGGAAGCCACTGTTGTATCCATGTAGTTTTTGAGACCAGCAAACTCTCTAAAATAACTCTGAATAAGTTCTTTGGCTTCTGTGGTTTTGATACCTAACTGTCTAGATAGATTCAATGCACCCGCACCATATGTGATAGAAAAATTGACCGTCTTGGCGTTTCGTCTTTGAGTAGCGGTGACATCGTCATATGGGACACTGTACACTTTGGAAGCTGTCGCCTTATGAAAATCATTACCCGCCACAAATGCCTCCAACATAGATGTATCGTTGCTTATCTCGGCGATAATACGAAGCTCTATCTGAGAGTAATCTGCCGCCATAAGGACGTAGTCTTCGGTACGCGGTATGAAGGCTTTGCGGATCTCCCGCCCAGCCTCGTCTTTGATTGGGATGTTTTGTAGATTTGGGTTCTCAGATGCCAACCGACCAGTAGCAGCACGCGCTTGGTTAAAATTACTATGCACCCTACCTGTTCGATCATTGACCATCAGTGGCAGTGCATCAACATAGGTAGATTTTAGCTTGGCGAATTTTCTGTGCTCAAGGATGGCATCAATCACAGGATGTTCGCCAGCTAGTTCAGACAGTTTATCAAAGTCAGTGGAGTATTGACCGGAAGAAGTTTTTTTCCATCGATATGGTACTTTTAGTCTTTCGAAAAGTATCTCTCCTACTTGTTTTGGTGAAGCGATATTGAATGGAGAACCCGCCAATTTGTAGATCTCAAGCTCCTTTTGTGCTAAGATTTTTTCTAAGTCTTTACTATAATTTCGGAGGAAATCTCCATCTATCCTGATCCCCTCATACTCCAGATCGCATAAGACACGGATAAGAGGTTCTTCTATTTTTTTATACAATTCATCTAGTTCATTTTCAGCCATCATTTTTTGCATAATCGGAACTAGCTGTAAGGTGAGGTCAGCATCTTCGCCAGCATATTCCTTTACCTTTTCGACAGGTACATCACGCATGGTGATTTGATTTTTGCCCCCTTTACCTATGAGATCTTCGATCGGAACCATCTTATAATCTAAGTATGCTTCAGTTAGATAGTCAAGCTTATGGCGAAGATCAGGCTCACACAGATAGTGCGTAATCATGGTATCATAGAAGAATCCTGAGACCTCTACACCATACCACTTCATCATCGCTAGATCATATTTGATATTTTGACCAATTTTAGAAATCGAAGGATTTTCTAATACTCCTTTAAAGTGTGCAACGATGGCCACAGCAGCGGATTTCTCAGCTGGCACTGGGACGTAGTAGGCTGTCTTTCCTTCCCACGAGAACGATATACCTACCAATTCAGCCATATGTGCATCTATGTGTGTCGTTTCTGTATCAAACGAAAATGAAGATTGTTCCTCTAGTAAGGTAACAAGATGTTTGATCTTATCTTCGCTATCGACTAGATCGTATTTATGATCTACGTTTGTGATGTTGTTCTTGGCAATTTGAAATTCTTCACGCGCAGGTGCTGGAGCATTACGAGGTCCTGCAGGAGGAATATCTGCAAAAAGCGATTGCTGGCCGAGAACCGGCTGCACTTCGGCGCCCAATATTTGAGCAGCTAGTGACCTAAACTCTAATTCCATAAACAACTCCATGGTTTTCTCTCGATTGATAGGATCAATAATAAAAGTATTCGCATCAAATTGTATGGGTACATTGATATCTATCGTTGCTAACCGCTTAGACATCAGCGCTTGGTCAGCAAAATTGACAATATTTTCCTTTTGTTTGCCTGCTAGTTTCTCCGAATTGGCGATAAGACCTTCGACACTATCATAATCTTTGAGTAGTTTAACTGCCGTTTTGGCACCTATGCCAGGTACACCAGGGATATTATCAACTGCGTCGCCTTGCAATCCTAGTATATCGATGACTTGATCTACTCTCTCTATATCCCAACTTTCAAGTACTTCTTTGACACCTAATATTTCTATTTCATTGCCTTGTCGTCCTGGCTTGTACACAAATATATTTTCAGATACGAGCTGTGCATAATCTTTGTCGGGAGTAACCATGAAAACAGTAAAACCTTCCTTTTCAGCTTGCTTAGCGACTGTGCCGATTACATCATCAGCTTCGTAGTTATTAACCATGATGATCGGGATATTAAATGCTTCAACGATGGATCTGATGTAAGGCAATGCAATAGATATCCCTTCGGGAGTAGCATCACGGTTGGCCTTATATGCTGGAAAATACTCGTGTCTAAATACATTTCCTTTCGGGTCAAAGGCGACAGCGATATGAGTAGGTTTCTCCTTCTGCATGAGATCCCAAAGCGTACGTACAAAACCAGTAATGGCAGAAGTATCCACACCTTTGGAATTGATCAATGGTCTAGCGATAAAAGCAAAATGCGCACGATATACAAGTGCATGGCCGTCGAGGAGAAAAAGTTTTTTGTCTGACATGAGTATTGATAACTATGATAATGAAGTGTAAAGATACAAGAGTCGACGAAAAAATAGGTTTTTTGTTTG
>JANMMV010000344.1:0-3114 GCA_031373565.1 Saprospiraceae bacterium | reverse complement strand
CCAACGCACTCAGTGTGTGTACCATTACCGTGAGGATTGATCATTATGTTCTTGAAATTGATGATTCCACCACTTGCAATATCGCCGATAAAATCATCGGCTACGACAGGTTGTATCTTAAGGTCAGGAGCATAAAAACATTTGGGCGTCGAGACTAAAGGATCAAGGACAATGGTAATGTCGATCCCTGCATCAAGATCAGCAGTATAAAGAATTTCTTGGTGTGTGACATGCGCCTTTATCATCTTCCTTAGTTGCGTTTATCTTGTCCCCAGTATAATTTTTCGCTGAGTGTTTTCATAAATGAACTTCCTTTAATTTGGATAAAACGAATACCGAAATCAGCTTTACTCAGTTCTATTTTGTGCGAAGACGTTATGGTTTCATACCTTGAGTCTAGCGTGCACATATAACTATCCGTTCTACCTTCGACTTCTAATCTAATTCGATGATTATCCGAAATGATGATCGGGCGGACATTGAGATTGTGCGGCGCAACGGGCGTTATCAGAAAATTTTGTGAATCCGGAAAAATAATTGGTCCGCCACAACTCAATGAGTATCCCGTAGACCCCGTCGGTGTACTAACGATCACACCATCGGCCCAATATGAATTAAGCAATACATCATCAACATACACGTGAACTGTAATCATCGAAGACGTGTCCCGTTTGTTGACTGTAAAATCATTGAGCGCAAAGGGATAATTATTAAAAAGTGGCATATTACAGGTCAAAGCCAATAGCGACTTATCGATGATATTGTACTGTTTTTGATGCAGCTGCTCCATAGCTTCAGCGATAAATATTTTTTCAACATTTGCCAGAAAACCTAGCCTACCTAAATTGATACCAAGGATAGGAATTCCCGTTTGTTTTAAAATCGTGATGGCTCTTAATATCGTACCATCCCCTCCTAGGGTAATGGCAACATCAATATTAGCTTGTTCAAGCTCCTTGGTGCTATTGATGACTTCAAGATCAAGATAACCACCGCTAAATTTGGCCAACTCCTTGCTTAATGCAGCAAATAGTAAAATCGTTGATCCGTGCTTTTTGGCTAACTCAATAACTTCTTGGGCAAAGGCAAATTCCTCATCACTCTTAATTTGTTGGCCATATAAAAATATTCGCATAAGATCTATTAACTTTGAAGTTGTGAAGATACGGTGTTAAACTTAGAAGGTGGCAATTCAGCTTCACTTTATTGCGCTCAGTGAACTAAGGCTAATATCCAATTTAAAAGTAAGTTAGAATTGAAAAATGGTAGTATATTCGCTTCATGAAGATATCCTTTTGGCAACGAATATGGTCTTATGTGACGGATGTACACGTAGAAACGGCGTCCTCTAAATACAATGAAAGTCTGCATGTCGTCATTTCCAAAGGTCGATATCAACTCCTAACGCCAAATGCCATCTATAGTTTTGCTGATAAATATGACAATTATCGCAAAACGTTTGAGCAAATCATACTACCTGATGCTGAGCACACGCACGTATTAGTATTGGGATTAGGGCTAGCTAGCATACCATACATGCTAGAGCAGACTTTTGGCCGGAAATACGAGTACACTTGCGTGGAAATAGACGAATCCGTGATCTACCTTGCAAGTAAATATGTCTTACCTGATCTCAAGTCAGACATGCAGATGATACAAGCAGATGCATCGCATTTCGTGTACATTACGTCCGAAAAATATGACTTAATCTGTGTTGACATTTTTGTGGATGATACGATACCCGACGTTTTTCTTGACGATGACTTCCTAAGTATTTTAGATGAGGTATTAACCGAAGACGGCATCATACTATTTAATCATCTATCAATGACTAACAAAGATAAATCAAAGATGGAAGCCTATAAAAATGCTGTGTTTATGCCGCATTATCCAGAAGGAATTGCACTCGATATCATAGGGAATACGATGATGATCAACAGAAAGGATGTATTGAAAGGTAAATGAGTAAGCTAAGAACTGATATTCTCATTAATTTTTTACAATTTTTTTAATAGTTAGACCTTGTGCAAAATCTTTTAGCTATCTAAAGTAAGATTTTGGCAAAAGCCAACATTGTAAATAATTAGGCCAACAGATTTATCTGTTGGCAAATGATTCATTAAAAGATATAAACTCACTTTTACAAATTATTCCTACATTTACATCATCGAAATATCCGAACTCTTATGATCCACGACCTATCCCTAACACCATCCATTGCTAATCTGTACCTCGCTCAAATGCGAGACACAAGTGTTCAAAATCAGCGTCAATTGTTTCGGCATAATATGGAGCGATTAGGCAACATATTTGGCTATGAGATCAGCAAACATCTCAGTTATCAAGATGTAGAAGTTGAGACTCCGCTAGGCATCGCTAATATCATGAAGCCTGCATCGAGAGTTGTTTTATGTACCATATTGAGAGCAGGATTACCACTTCATTATGGCATTCTGAATTTTTTAGATTTTGCGGACAATGCATTTATTGCCGCTTACCGCAAAAACCATAAAGACGGCACGTTCGAGATTAGTCTTGAATATGTCACTTGTCCTGATTTGACCGATGCTACTTTAATTTTAGTAGATCCGATGCTTGCGACAGGCGCTTCTATTGATGCGTCACTTCAGGCATTGCAAGAATATGGAAGCTACAAAGAACTTCATATCGTAACTGCCATCGCATCTAGATATGGTGTCCAATATATCAATAGGCTTTACCCTAATGCCCATCTTTGGGTAGCCGCTCAAGACGAGGAGCTTACTGCGAAATCGTACATCGTGCCAGGACTTGGCGATGCTGGCGACTTAGCTTTTGGCGCAAAGCTTCAAGAATAAAATACACTTTTTATAAACATAAAATATAGCTAGCGATGAGTATCAAATTTAATGCACCGATCACCCTAACCTTTGCATTGGCGTGTACAGCTATTTATGTCATTGATAAGACACTGCTAGGATCACTTATGCCATTTTTTGTAGCTCAACCTGATGTTTCTATTAGTAATCCTGGATCATTGATTTCGTTAGTAAGTCATAGCCTAGGACATGCAAGTGTTGAACACCTGCTGGGTAATCTCACTTTCATTTTGCTACTTGGGCCTATCATCGAAGA
>JANMMV010000338.1:0-4938 GCA_031373565.1 Saprospiraceae bacterium | reverse complement strand
TTAGTAAGCCTTAATTACTTTTTACCTACAAATCTTAAAAAAGTGCAAATTTGTACAAAATTAAATAATGCAACCCTGATTAAATATGTACACTTAATTTGATGAAGATTGAAGTAAAGTACCTATAAAAACCAAAAAACTATTACTATTTACTCAAGCAAATGGTTTTCGATAGCGATCCTTACTAGCCCTACACTATTACGGGCATTGAGTTTAGAAAGTAAACTTGATCGGTGTGATTCAACAGTTTTGAGACTTATAAACAAGTTATTTGCGATCTCTTGTGTAGTCATCTCTTGGGCAATAAGCTTTAGGACTTCTTTTTCACGACGTGAAAGTTTGGGGATGAAGGCACTGTTCTTTGATGATGCTTTCCGTTGATTCATCAGGCTTTTCATAATCGTCTCAGTCACTTCAGTAGAAAAATAGGAATCGCCTTTGCCGACAGTACGTATGGCAACAAGTAATTCATCGCGCCCGGTATTTTTGAGAATATATCCTTTTGCGCCATGGTTTAGGATTTCCGAAACGAAGCTTTCTTCATTAAACATCGAAATTGCTAAGACACGAACTTCTGGCTTTACCTTTGTTAATTCCTTGCAAACTTCAATGCCACTCATGCCAGGTAGATTGACATCAAGTAGCACAATATCGACTTTGTGACTTTTGACAAACTCAAGTACTGAAGGTCCGTCATAACATTTGCCTATAACAAATAAATCAGACTCTGTCTTAAGGATCGACTCCATGCCATCCACAAACATGGTGTGGTCATCTGCGAGAAGGATATTTATCATAATACATTACTTAATAATTGTGTTCAAGATTGAAGATACAAAGTTACAGTGAATATAACTATAAAAACTCGGGAATACCCCCAAATTAAAAATTCGGTGTTTATGCGGATGTTTGACATTTCAGATAGTCGCACCTTTGTAACATCAAAAGTTAGTAATTATTGTATTCATTGAAAACAGCATTTTTGTAGCATACTATAAAGATGCGTTTTTTTGCCGGATGTTAAAACTTTTTAAAAATATACTTAATAGATGAAGGAGGAGATTTTGGATTTCAGATCGTTTCTATCAGTTGTTCTGGTTGCATTGAGTTTGATAGGACAAGAGTGGTCGCCACTTTATGATGATAAGTCTGATACCCAAAATCTCACCTTCATCCCCCCACTCCATCATCAAATTGTCAGGAGCAAGTTTGACGATATTGAAAGTGATAATGACCTTTTGTTTAGCGCAGATGGTATTGAAAAATATATAACGAATGTTAGATACTAGTCGATTTGTTAAAGAATGAGTCGAACAAAAAGGTTACACAGGTATCCTAAACGTAAATTTTCTTATAGGTTTTGTACTTTTATAATATCGGAGTTGAGCTTGGTTGCAAAATCATGCGAATGCAATATAAAATGACTATTGACATCATGCTCAACTCTGTATTGTAATATCAATCAATAGCTATCAATCCTGCCTTCAGGATATCAAAATATATAAAATGTAAATACTCATTGGGATTTGACTGTTGCATTTAAAAGAAAAAGTGCTCAAAAAGTTGAGTGCTTTTTCTTTTGTTATTTTACAGAACTTCCCGATCCATTAAGGTCTTACATTGAACATTTGTTCTAATTTCTAATTTTAGGCTTACAATTTTATATATATTTGTCACAAAGAATACACCATTGAGAATATTCACCATCATTGCATTATTAGTCTTAAGCAACTGCTCCTATGCGCAGAAGACGTTTCACGAAGATTCTACCTATTCTTTTCCAGAACTCAATCAATTACTTGATGATGCACGACAGCGCAAAGATCAAAGTACTTTGGCAGCGGTATATGAGAAAATGGCTAATTATGAAGGTAATGTGCTGACTAACTATGAACGATCGATTGAGTATTACAGACGCGCTTACGAATATAATAAATTACTGGGAGTCCAATCCAAATTAATCTCAATCAACCAAGCGATAGCCGATATATACATCGACGCAGGTTTGCATACTGATGCTATCGAGATTTTAGAGAAACTAGCCTTAACAAAACTCGATGATAAGCGATACCAAGCTAAGATTTATTATGATCTTAACAGAGCCCACAAATCTAGGGGAGATCTAGACATTGCTGCAACTTACTTGCGCAAAGCACTTAATTATAACAACACCATAAAGGATACGCAACTTATCGTCCAAATCTTGTTTGATCGAATTCAAAATTTCGAGCTGACATATGAACTTGATAGTGCCCTTGTAGCCTCATTTCAATCGTTTAAACTCAATTCAAAATTAAATGATTTTGAAAATATTGCGAAATCGCTTTTTCACATAGGATACATCAATAAATTGCAAAAGGACTACCCAAAAGCGATAAAGTATCTGGGCAAAAGTGAAGAAATTGTCCCTAAATCACCATATAACACTACTCGTAAGTTTATTTATAAGGAACTAGCTGATGTATTCTCAAAAAGCAAAGATTATCAGGCAGCATACCTTTATCTGACAAAGTATAGCATGCTTAGTGATAGTATTCTTAATAAAAATAAGATAGAATCTTATACGAACCTTGCGCTTAAATACGGCACCCAAGATAAACAGTCAAGTATCGCCGTTTTAACCATTGACAAGCAAGCTGCCGAAGATCGAAATATAGCTCAGCGAAGAGCCTTGTATTTTTTAGGTGGGGGATTAGCCTTGGTTTTAAGCGCGTTGTATTTTATAATCAAGTTTTATGATCAACGAATCACTTCTGCCAAGATCATAACAGAGCAAAAAGAAGAAATCAACCATCAAAAAATAAGGGAGCTGGAAGATAATATGAAAATGAATAGTATGCGTTCAGTTATCGAAGGACAAGAGACTGAGAGAGAGCGGATCGCCAAAGACTTGCATGACAGCCTCGGTGGTTTATTAAGTACTATAAAGTTACGATTTGATAATGTAAGATCAATTAAATCTGATCTATCCAGCCTTAAAGAATATAACCAAGCCCAAAATTTGCTCGATACAGCGGTCGAAGAAGTAAGAACAATCTCTCGCAACCTCCAACCATCATCCCTAGCTAATCTGGGTCTGGTTGCTGCAGTAAAAGATCTGATCAATCGTTTTGAAGGTGAAAATCATCCTGAAATAGAATTTCAACATTATGAGATACCGCCCAAAATAGACAAAATGATTGCCATGTCTGTCTATCGGATCATTCAAGAACTTCTGAATAATTCGCTCAAACACGCACATGCTAAGGAGATTCTTATTCAACTTAATTCTGACGGTGGTGACCTTGTCATTCAATATGAAGATGACGGAATCGGTTTTGATGAAAACTCGTTGACACAAAAAGGTATGGGTCTGGAAAACATAAGGTCCCGAGTCAACTTCCTTCACGGTACAATAGTAATGGATTCAGGCAAAGGTAGTGGCATCTCGGTACTCATTAGGTTGAAATATGATGTCTGATTTGCTTGGAGAAATGATGCTCCCTTCACCGATACATCAACTACATTTACCATTATTAGATAAGATGGGTATTCTATTACATGTGAAAAGAGATGATCTCATTCATCCAATTGTATCGGGTAACAAGTGGAGAAAACTACATCTCAATATAGAGTTTGCACTAGCGAATAGTATATCTACCATTATTACTTTCGGTGGAGCATTCTCAAATCACATATATGCACTTGCTGGCGCATGCCAGATGACTGGCCTACATTGTGTGGGCATCATTCGCGGAGAACTATATGACAATCCTACCTTAAAAGCATGCAAAAAGATGGGAATGGAACTCATTGCTGTGAACAGAACTGCTTACCGATCCAAAGAAGCAGATCCATCTATCGCTAAGATCATATCTACATACCCAAATCATCTACTCATACCCGAAGGCGGATCTAATCAACTTGGCGTAGAAGGTGTTACAAGCACCTGGACTGAGATAAATTCCCAATTAATAAATATGCCAACCGTCGTAGTCACAGCTTGCGGAAGTGGAGGCACTACTGCTGGGCTAGCTATAGGAGCACCAGATGGCACTTCCATCCTTTCTATACTGATACTAAAAACAGATTACCTAGCAAATGAAGTCAACAAATTGATAGGTTCAAGAGAACATGTGCCAATCGAATATGTATTAGATTATCACCACGGTGGTTATGGTAAATTTGATTACAAATTACTCCAAGACATCCGGCATCTTTCACATGCAACGAACATTCCTCTCGACCAAGTTTACAATGGGAAAGCACTGCTAGGGCTGATGGACATGATAGCTAATGGTCGATTCGAACGAGGAACTGAAATCTTATATCTTCATACTGGCGGGATGCAAGGATCAATCGTATGATCAAGAATTAACTACAATAGTCTTTGCCGCACTGCTTCAAACAGCAAAATAGCCGCGCTCACTGACACATTCATCGAGTCAAGCGTACCCGCCATTGGGATAACAATATTAGCATCAGCTGCATCAAGCCATTCTTGACTAAGACCTGTAGATTCAGTACCTACTACAACTGCTGTGGGTCCAGTATAATCTTGGTCATAACATGAAGAAGCACCGTCGACTAAGGCAGCACAATACATCTTAATACCGCGCGCCATGAGAAACTGGATAATTTCCGCTGAAGAACCCGTAGCTATCTGATTGGTAAAAACACCACCTACGCTAGACCTGATAATATTTGGATTGTACAGATCTGTCGTCGGATTGCCGATGATAAAAGCATCAACACCAGCAGCATCGGCAGTACGCAACAAAGCACCTATATTGCCAGGCTTTTCTGGTGCCTCGGCAATAATGACTAGAGGATTCTTATGTTCAAATACAAGATCTTCCAGCCTGTTTTCTTTATAGTCAAAGATAGCTATTTCGCCTTCCGTACTATCGAGGTAAGCCCTCTTGTTGTAAATTTGATTTGTAACTTCGACCATTTCCA
>JANMMV010000304.1:0-2526 GCA_031373565.1 Saprospiraceae bacterium | reverse complement strand
AGAGCAGATTACATTGTTAAGTGAGTTAGAAATGGTGAGACGATTTTCAAGGTGCGCATGGGCCTTTTTAACTGTTATGATGAAGCAGATAGTTTTAGGATTATACTCATGGATCAGTTCTAGATTCACTCTATGGTGCAGTAAATATCAATAGATGCCAACAACATTACTAAAAAATATAGCATCCATTATAGGAATATCGACACAGCCGTTACCACTTAAAAAGGGAGCGGCTATGTCTGTTGTAGAGGAACTTCACAACGCTTACATTTTGATAGAAGGACATACTATTGCTGCCTTTGGTCCTATGAGCGAAATCCCACTACGTGCAGATATCATTATCGATGCAAATCAGGGTTCCGTTATGCCGGCTTGGTGTGACAGCCATACGCATATCGTTTTTGCGTCGCCGCGAGATCAAGAGTATGTTGCGCGATTGCGCGGTGCTACATACGAAGATATAGCTAAAGCTGGTGGTGGCATATTAAATTCAGCTCTTAGATTGGCCGACAAAAGCGAAGATGATTTGTATTACTCTGCTAAAGCCCGACTTGACAATGTCATTGCGCAGGGCACAGGTGCGATAGAGATCAAAAGCGGCTATGGCCTTACACTCGATAGCGAAATCAAAATGCTGCAGGTCATTCGCCGGCTCAAAGAAACAAGTCGTGTGGCTATAAAATCAACATTTTTGGGAGCTCACGCGGTGCCAACAATTTATAAAGAAGATCGCAAAAAATATATTGATCTGCTCATCAATGAAATGATTCCGAAGGTAGCTGCTGAAGGTCTAGCTGATTATTGTGACGTTTTTTGTGACAATGGATTTTTTACGGTGGAAGAGACTGATCTCATTCTCAAATCCGCAAATAATTATGGCCTCAAGGCCAAAATACACGCTAACGAACTTGCCAATTCTGGTGGTGTACAGGTGGGAATTGCCAATAATGCGATATCTGTCGATCATCTAGAGTGCATAGAACAAGCAGAGATTGATGCATTGCTGGCGAGTGATACTATTCCGACAGTTTTGCCTTCATGTTCATATTTTATACAGATCCGATATGCGCCTGCACGACGTATGATAGATGCTGGGTTGGGAATAGCTATGGCAACCGACTTTAATCCAGGAACTAGTCCATCAGGAAATGTACCACTTCTCATGTCGATAGCTTGCAATCATATGCGAATTTTACCGGTAGAAGCATTCAATGCTGTAACTATTAATGGTGCTCACGCTATGGAAATCGGAAATAATTATGGCTCAATCACCGTTGGAAAAGTAGCAAATCTCATCATTACCAAACCGAACACATCACTAGATTATATGGTCTATGCCTTCGGGGCAAATCATATCGACAAGGTGATTTTAAGGGGCGAAGAAGTCTAGCTATAAAATTTATCATGGTTTTAGTAAACATGATGGAGCTTCACATACGTATTTCAGCAACGGATGCAATTGGGTTTGTAATGTCTGTTTCTCCGATTGATTAAAGTATTTCAGTTTTTTTTGTTTTGCTACTTGGAGCAGTAACGAGATTATGATTATTAGTTTTTTTTGTGGAATACGGTTTACCTCTAGAAATGATAAGGAACTGATTTTTTTCAATAATTGATTGGTGTAAGGCAATTCTATTTCCCTCCGTGTCTTCAAATTCAGCGACAAAGCCCAAGTCGCCGTTTGATGTTTTTGGATAGAGAATTTGTCCACCATTTTCAACAGCCAACTTTAAACTCTTATCTATATTTTCAGTTCTGAAGTAAATTATTACCCCATCCTTTGTAGGTTTGTAGATTTCACCTTTTGCTAATGCACCTGAAATCCCTGCGTTTTGATCTGTAAAAGGAAATAATGCCATTTCGTTATTGTCAATCACTTCTCTTTCGAAGATGAAGCCAAATACGGATTTATAAAAATGAACTGCTCGGTCAATTTCCATCACTGGGATTTCAAAATATACAACTGGGTTAAATTGTTTTGACTTCTGGTCATCTTCATTTTTGTCTAATTTGTTTTTGTTTTCGACGCAAGCACTTGTTGTAAAAATACTAAAAATTAATCCCAAAATTGGCAATGTAAAATATTGGTTTTTCATTTTTGATTAAGATTTGAGTTGAACCCAAAATCCGCATTAGAAATGAACTACAAGAAAATCTTACTGCATATTTGCCATCGTTCTTACTTCGACAAGCTCAGTACGATGCAATTTTATATCCTCGATGTAGCGAAGGCTGCAACTCCGGGATAAAATCTCCGAGCAATGTCAACTATTTTGTCATATTTTCTTTCGAATAAAGTCCAATGCGGAATTTGGGTTGAATATGGGTAAATGTGGATCTTTTTGAGAAAATATTGATCGAATATGGTCATCTCAATGCAAAGAAGCAGATATCCCAATGTTGATCAAAGGTTATACCAGTCTATTGTTAAGGCAAAAAAAAAGCGCTTTACATCAACCCTGCTACCCCAAATAAAATATATTCTGCAAAGAAAAATGCCCAGAAGATCATGTAAAACCGCTTCAC
>JANMMV010000291.1:0-1583 GCA_031373565.1 Saprospiraceae bacterium | reverse complement strand
TGGAAATTGGTGGTTACTTCGGGCTTGAACTGGAAACAAAATCTGAGCATCACACAAATTGTCTAAAATTGAATTTGGGAAGAAATTGTTTAGAGTACATTTTGCGTGCTCAAACGTTTAAGAAAATCTACTTGCCCTTTTATGTATGCAATCAGTTATTAGAACCATTAAGAAGGGCGAATATCGAATTTGATTTTTATTCTGTTAACGAGAAGCTGGAACCGCTATTGAAAGAGGCAGTTCATGATCATGAAGCTGTTTTGTTTGTTAACTATTTTGGGCTGAAGCAGTTGGCATTAAAAAACCTGATGAAAAGTCAATTCAACTTAATTGTGGACAATACGCAAGCTTTTTTTAGCAATCCATTGAAAGGACTTGATACTTTTTATTCGGCTCGCAAGTTTTTTGGTGTACCTGATGGAGCGTATCTTTTTACAAGCAGGCAACTAGATGTGCCTCTTGCAAGAGGCACATCGTATCAACGAAGGCAGCATTTGTTAAAAAGAAAAGATTGCAGTGCTCAGTTTTGATATGATGATTTCCGATTGAACGAGAATGAATTGGAAAATGCTCCTATCGAATTAATGTCTAAGCTGACAGAATCACTTTTATTAGCCATTGACTACAAGGAGGTAAAGAGAATCAGGGAAGAGAATTTTTTGTATTTGCATGAGAAACTGGAAGGTTTGAACGGCTTCAAGTTTGATTTGGATGAGTTTCAAGGCCCCATGGTTTACCCTTTTTATGCTGAATCGACTAAGTTAAAGAAACGACTTTTAGATCATAAAATATTTGTACCTACTTATTGGAAAGAAGTCCATTCTCGGGTAGATAAGAGTTCTGTTGAAGCAAAATATTCGGATAATCTTCTTGCTTTGCCGATAGATCACCGATATACTTTAAGTGAAATGAAGTTTGTTTTGAACCTTATATAGATTATTATGAATATACACGGAAAAAAAGTCGTTTTAAGAGCAATTGAGCAAAGAGACCTCGAGCTTCTTCATAAATGGGCAAATGATCCGGAGATTTGGTATATGCTAGGGGGCTGGCATTTACCAACTTCATTTCTTAATCAACAGAGTTGGTTTGAGGGAATTCAAAGAGATCAATTAAATCAAAGGTTTGCTATAGATGCCCCAGACGTAGGGCTAATTGGTACGTCAAATCTGGTAGACATTGATTGGAAGAATAATCATGCATTCCATGGCATGATGTTAGGTGATGTTGATATAAGAGGTAAAGGATATGGAGTAGATGCAATAATGGCATTGATGCGATACGCCTTTGAAGAACTTCATTTGGAAAGACTTGATGGTTCAATGATTGAGTACAATACGATTTCTCTGAACATCTATTGTAATAAATTGAATTGGAAACAGGAAGGCAGACAACGCAACTGGTACTTTAGGAAGAATAGGTATTGGGATAAAATAATAGTAGGTATTACGAGGGGCGATTATTTGGAATTACTGGAAAAAACCTCTTATTGGGAAAGTGTTAGCAAATAGAAAAATTCTCGTAACTGGGGCGAACGGTTACATTGGCACCAGGTTAAGCCACAAATTGATAGACGCAGGTTG
>JANMMV010000224.1:0-4486 GCA_031373565.1 Saprospiraceae bacterium | reverse complement strand
CTTTGATGCCGACGTTCGTCGGTACTCAATGACTAGTACGCACAGTGACCAAAGGTAGAAATTAAAAGCGGGCATAATCACGGTAATAACTTAATGATTCCAATTTACCAAATACAGGAATCAAACCACATTGCAAATTACGATTCAGATTTATGGACCAACATCTCTACCAATGCGCTTGCCTGTCTTTCCCACTGAAAATTTTTCTCAACAAAAACCTTTGCCTGATTAGCTATGTACTCATAAACTTGTTGATCATGCAAAAGCATCTCTATAGCATCTGCAAACTGTTTTGCATCGTCAGCGATCAAAATCTCTTGCTTGTGTTTGGCGCCAATAGCTTGATTGACAGATGAAGTGGTAATACATGGAATCCCCATCGCCATCGCTTCCAGTATCTTATTTTGCTGGCCTGTACCTGACCATAGCGGTGCGCAAAAGATCCTACCGCGTGCATATGCATCACGAATATCTTTTACGTAACCAGTAATAATAACCTGCTCATTTGCTAAGGATTTGACCCTTCGATCTGGAGAAGTACCGGCGATTTCGACCGTTATCGTAGATGGCAACAAGGGTAAAATATAATCGCACAAATACACAGCAGCTTCAATATTCGGCAGGTATGACATATTTCCTATAAATGATATATCAGCTGATTTTAATATCGGTTTATGAAAATTTAGAAATGTACTATCAATCCCATTCGGTACAATGTTTAATTCGTGTTTACTATCGTGTTTTATCTGGTCACGATCTTGTTTTGATATGATAAGTCGATGATCAAATTGAGCAGCAATCTCCTGCTCGTACGCGATCATCCGACGTCCTTAAATTTTATACAACCATTGAGACAACCCTTTAGAAATTGAAGCTCTGCGTTCCATACCTACACCGAAAGCATCCATGTAGTCAATAACTTTTATGCTATCAAAATCAAACCTGTACTCTGCCATTCGTGCCAATTGAACAAAAATCACATCGGGCTGAATATCTGCAATGACTTCTTTCATATGTTCATGAATAGTCGGGCTATAAAACCAAGCTGTTTGAAATGGAAGCTTTGACCCTAGTGCTTTGGCCAACGAAGAAATGCGCTCCATATTAGTGATCCTAAGAAGATGACATTGTGTCAAATAAGGTTGTAGAGCATCGACGTGTTCCTTAGGAGTATCATTCTCTGTGATACTGGCAAGATAGATATTTGCATACTTAGAAAGGGCCTTTATCTGATGAAAAGCGCGGAGTTTGTCACCTTTATCTAATGGATAGGGCAACCGAGATGTAAGAAATAAGATTTTCAAGTCTTGGCGTGGTTCTTATTTTTCTTGGTATTGAAGTGAGACAGCGGGCGTGCTACCTAGCGTTTGATGCGTCAAGTAGGCGGTATTCACATGGTATTTGTCGCTAAAAGTAAAGCCCAACCCTAGCCCATAACTATGCGTAGTCGGACTAGCCCCAATCCGTATTGATATCATTTTAGAAGGTCGATACAAAACGGCAAGTTTATAATCAATAGCTCGATATTCCAGTTTGTCAATTTCTCCTATTAATGCTACTTTATCCGATGGATTGTATTGTAAACCTATCCTAAATCTAGTGCCCAATGTAGAAACATCAGATAATTTGGATCTAGTGGGGTTGAAAATATGAGTTGCTAAAGTCAGGGCTTTAGATATCTTGATTTGAGCCCCTATTTCAAAGGTAAAAGTATTTGTCGAACCGATTGTAGAAATATGATTACTCAAGAGATCAAACTGACCACCTATATTGACTGTTTTGGAGAGCTGTCTTCCGTAAGCGAAGGCAATCTTTTGCTCATTGAATTCACTGTATCCAAATTGTGATGCCAAAATACCAAATGTACCAAGTTTCAATTTTTTAGTCACAGCCATAGACACATTTTGTAGGTCAGCCAAGCCAAACCTGCGTTCTACACTTGCATCAAATGCCCAGCCCTTACTTTCGGCAATACCAGCAGGGTTTGTATACATGGCACTAATACCTTTCAACGTAGTACCTGCTCTCGCAAATCCAGCAGTGGTAGCACCGCCCAAAACATAAAATCCTGACTGTGATGATGCATCAAAACAACATACAATAAAAAGTAGTAGTAAGTAAATGGATTGATGCAAAAAACGAGATCTGTGTACCAAAATATTTCAAATTTAATTCTCAGTGTAAATGTACAATTTGTTCTTAATAAATGTGAGACACCCACAGAAATAGTGCGTTTAACACAATGCACTTCGTTTTAAGAAGCCAATCATTCTAGTCCCTATCCTACCAATATTGACCAATGCTTTATCTGTAAATGTAGGAGTGTGGCAAATGGTAGCACTCAAAATATTCATATGAAACATAGGATGAACCAAGAGAAATTACTATATATCTAGTGAATTCGTAGACATGCTATCCTAAAAAAAACGCTTGCTCTTTGATATAATGGTCGTAAAACTTACCTTTGTCACGCATATGGACAAAGGTAAAATTATCGTAGGATCAGAAAGAATGGAGTTAATCCTCCTGAGGCTTTGTCATCACTTGATCGAAAATCATACGAATATCCAAGATCTTTGTATAATAGGTATTCAGGAGAGAGGCGTTTTCCTCGCGGAGAAACTCAAATCACACCTAGACAAGTTGATCTCAAATCCAGCTTATATGTATGGCAAACTAGATATTACCTTCTATAGAGATGACTTCAGGAGACGAGATGTGCCAATAAAAGCATCACATACAGAATTAGATTTTTCAGTAGAAGATAAGAACGTTGTTCTAGTAGATGACGTACTCTACACAGGTCGAACGGTTCATGCGGCCATGTCTGCGATTCAGGATTTTGGTCGTCCACGACGTATCGAGATGTTATGCATGGTGGATAGAAGATTTAATCGCCAATTTCCAATCAAAGCAGATTACGCAGGCATAAGCATAGATTCGCTCGATGATGCCTATGTAAAGGTAAAATGGAAAGATAATGACGGCGCTGACGAAATAAGGTTATTCTCGGGCAAACAAAGATAAAAAATTTGACAAAGCATATGTTTCAATCACAACTCAGTACTAAACATCTTCTAGGTATTAAATATATCACAAAAGAAGATATTGAGTTGATTTTTAAAACGGCTGCTGACTTCAAGGAAGTGATCAATAGGCCTATCAAGAAGGTGCCTTCTCTTCGAGATGTCACGATTGCAAATGTTTTTTTTGAAAATTCTACCCGCACACGCATCTCATTTGAATTAGCAGAGAGGAGATTATCTGCTGATGTTGTCAACTTTGCTGCTTCAAGTTCATCTGTCAGTAAAGGGGAAACGCTTCTCGACACTGTCAATAACATCTTGGCAATGAAGGTCGATATGATAGTAATGCGACATCCTGCTCCTGGCGCGCATCATTTTTTGGCAAAAAATATTGATGCCAACATCATAAATGCTGGGGACGGAACACACGAACATCCCACACAAGCACTGTTAGATACTTTTTCGATACAAGAACAGATAGGAACGGTGAAGGGACGAAACATCTTAATTGTAGGAGATATTCTCCACAGCAGAGTGGCCTTGAGTAACATATTTTGTCTCAAAAAACTAGGTGCCAATGTCATGGTATGTGGGCCATCAACCCTGATACCTAAACATATCAGTACGCTTGGTGTAGAAGTGAGCCATAACATTAGGGAAGCGCTAGAATGGTGCGATGTTGCCAATGTACTGCGGATCCAGTTAGAACGTCAAGATATTAAATACATTCCTTCCATCCGTGAATATGCACAGTACTTCGGTATCAATCGTCCGCTCCTGGATAGTATCAAAAAAGATATCATCATTATGCACCCAGGTCCTATCAATCGCGGTGTAGAACTCACCAGTGATGTGGCTGATTCCGGGCAATCAATCATCTTACAGCAAGTTGAAAATGGAGTAGCCATCCGCATGGCAGTATTATATCTGCTGGCTGGTAAAAGAAGTTGAGTATCGACAAACCATGAACCCCAGTCATAGTACTAAAACTGGAGATCTGACCATGTTCGATCATTATTGGATTCTCGCCTAGATAATTGCTAGCGTTAAAGTTAGGTTAAAGTATATCACATTATAGTTTGTTATAATGTATTTTGGAATTATTTTTGTGTCTTTAATGTTTATAAGGATCGTAAACCAACAAAAAAATTCACTTTGAAAGTCAATTTCACCATTTTAAGAAGCTTAAGTCTACTCTCATTGTTCTCGTTGAGTATTTGTTTTTCAACGAATGCGCAAGTCTTTTCGATCGAACTTACTTCAAAGACCTATACAGAAGATACCATAGTTATCGGCAACTTTTATGCTGATAAACAACTTGTCGTTGATACCTTAATCTCTAAAAACAAAAAATTCGTTTGGGCCAATGATACCATGCCTAAGCCAGGAGTATATTTTGCTTTGCTCAAACCAAAGAATAACTACTTCCAAATGCTTGTCAACGGTGTTGATAAAAAAGT
>JANMMV010000211.1:0-3317 GCA_031373565.1 Saprospiraceae bacterium | reverse complement strand
GATTGACCGTATAAAGGTATTTTTCATCAGGAGATATTATCAGGGCCCCTAATCCAAACTTACCAACCTGGTTACCGTAGCTACAATCGGCAATATTATTAACACCCAAAGAGCCAACAGTTTGCCCTAGATTAGATAACTTTACAAACGTAGATGTTGAATAACTAGATCCGCTCTTGACAGTACGGAATATCGCATCGTGACCATCTCTTAAACCAACTAATTGTTTTACAAATGCAGATGAAAATATCTCGCCAGTACTATTTTTATGTGTTATGCCCCAAACACTTCCCGTCTCGCCGTGTGATGCGACTTTAACCATAGGAGTAAGGCTACTGAAACCATATTTGATACCTACGATAGACGGCTCAGTTGTATTACCTGTCACAGGACCTTGTACAAAACAAGGAGTCACTATCATGGTCTCACTGCCGCAAACATCACCATAAGATATAAGTCCTAACGAAGCAGAGCAAGAAGGTACAGTTACATTCTGCACATTAGACCCGTTGTTAGCGCCCATAAAACTTGGTGAATATTTAGATTGATAACTAAATACTAATTTAACCTTAACACCATCTGTAAGACCAGAAATGGTAAATTGACCTAGAGCCGATGATGTTGAAGTACCTAATACTTGCCCATTGGGGCCATAGGCTTGTACTTGAACACCGGAGAGACCAGACTCCGTAATGGATTTGACACCATTGTTGTCGAGATCAGTGTAAACCAGACCACTGATGGTACCTGGGGGGGCTACACATTGAGCATTAGATTGAATGCTCATGATAGCTACAAAAAGCATCGTCATTACATATGAGTAAAAACGACTTACTGCCTGATTAGGGCGCACTGAGTGCATAAAGTTTTCCATTTTTTGACCTTAGTTTGTAAACAAAAATAGTAATATTAATAAGTAGCATATGGCGTAACCGAAAAGCCATAGCAACGTTTTAATCGTTGAATTGTCAAATGTCTCACTCCAACCACGGTAGAGATCTTTGACTTAAATATTACTGTTTATAATGCGGGATGGTGCAGAATATACCTACCTTTGGGGTGAGTATATACGACACGATGGTGCAAATATGATGATTATTCATAATATGTTGTATGCGTTGTTTGAAAAAATATTTATTTATTTTACTTTTAATATCGGAACGAGTATCATATCTATATTTTTAAATATGTAACCAACTCAGAATTAAATATTTTAAATCAAAATCCCTTTTATTTAACTTTAATGGAAAATATCAAACTAAAACCTGGTAAGGACATCTCTATTGCCCGCAAGCATCCTTGGATTTTCTCAGGAGCAATAGCCAACATACCCAAATCTGTTAAGGATGGGGATACTGTCACGATCTCCGATAATAAGTCCCAATTCCTTGCAATAGGACATTACCAAGGTGGCGGTTCGATCGCCCTTCGAATCATTTGCTACGAAGAAATAAGTATAGATCAGGCCTTCTGGACCAAAACTATTCAAAATGCAGCTTTTTATAGAAAAGCACTGAGATTGGTAGACAATCAATCGACCAATACTTACCGATTGTTTCACGGCGAAGGGGACGGTATCCCTGGACTCATCATAGATATATATAATGATATCGCTGTGATACAATGCCACTCTATCGGTGTGCACAAAGCAGTAAGTTATTTGGCTGAAGGTATTAAGCAGGAATTTGGTAAAGTCATCAAATCCATTTACATCAAATCAAAGGATACCCTCCCCGAACAATATGGAATGACGGTGGAAGATGAATTGATTTATGGAACTGAAGGGCAAACGATCATAACTGAATATGGCGTGCAATTCAAAATAGATGTATTCACAGGACAAAAAACAGGCTTCTTCTTAGATCAACGAGAAAATCGAAACCTTTTAGCTCAATATAGTATCGGTAAGTCGGTACTCAATTGTTTTTGCTATACTGGTGGTTTTTCAATGTATGCGCTGAATGCAGGTGCTACTAAAGTGGTATCGGTAGATATTTCACAAAAAGCCATGGACCTAGTTGATGAGAATGTAGAGATAAATCATTTCAAACAGCCCCACATTTCAGTCTGTGCTAATGTCATGCAATACTTGTCAGATCCTGAATTACCGAGTTTTGATATAGTTGTAGTAGACCCTCCGGCGTTTGCCAAAAGTATGCACAAACGTCATAATGCAGTACAAGCATACAAAAGACTTAACGTGCTTGCGCTCAAAAAGGTGCATCCAGGTGGTATACTATTTACTTTTTCTTGTTCACAAGTAGTGGGCACACATCTATTCTATGATACCATCGTAGCAGCTGCCATGGAATCAGGTAAGCGTATCCGCGTAATGCAGTCACTCAGTCAGGGACCTGATCATCCAGTGAATATTTTTCACCCCGAGGGTCACTATCTAAAAGGCCTGATGTTGTTTGTGGAATAGCACGTTGTAAAGGATTTGTAGTGATATATCATCTACTTTGCTATTGGAGCAAGGTATCAAAAATAGATGCTCATTTTACGAGAAAATATGGATTCTTTGTTTCAAAAAACTTGTTCTTTTTAACACAAAATCAGTAAAAACCAAACATACAAAGCTACCCATTGACCAAATAGCGATGGACATTGACTTCTGATCTATTGGTAGTTCAAAGCTGAGGGGCGCACTCTGATCTGGCATCAGACTTGCAACAATTAAAGCTATAATAGCAGCCACAACGGATGATACTATTAACCAAAATGGTAGAATATTTTTATTAGATTGCCGTTCGACTACCAGTTGACTTTCAATTTTTGAGACTATTTTGGATTTAAAAGTTGGAGAAATAGTGACTACAGCATTATCTGTGAGTAAATCATTTAGCTGAACGCATTCATCATACAAGGCTTTGAAAGCTACATCACTAGACAAAAGGTGCTTGACTTTTTGGACTTCTGCATCATTACAATCGCTGTCTATAAATTTCCAGATCAAATCTTCCATGATATAAATTTAAATGTGTTCAAAATATTTTGGTGCATAAATGGCCATTTCTTTTCTGGCTCTGAATAACTTGATTTTGATATTGCTATCCGTCAATCCAGTGATTTCGCATACTTCTTTGATATTTTTCTCTTCAAGATAATATAAACTTACAATCATTTTAGATTCGTCATCAAGGTGTGAAAGTAACGATTCTAAGGATTTTTTGTTTTCATCGCTTTGAATAAGATGGTCAGAAGTCTCACCATAAGCCAGTTCATAACCATCGTCTAGCGATTCAGTGTATCTTACTTTCCTTTTATAATCTATGGCGATTCTGTAAGCTATTGTATAACACCAAGCCTTAAGAGAT
>JANMMV010000189.1:0-16280 GCA_031373565.1 Saprospiraceae bacterium | reverse complement strand
GTGTTAACGCTATCGACATGGTAGATACTTTTTTTAAAGGCAAATTATTAAAGAAACAAGCATCGCATACTGCCCATTTTGGAAGAATAGTGGACGAAAAAGAGACAACACTTGACGAATGTTTAGTGACCATTTTTCGTGCACCAACGAGCTATACACGCGAAAACACGGTTGAAATCTCTTGTCATGGGTCGAGTTTTATCATCGAACAAATCATACAGTTGTTTTTGCGTCAAGGCGTTCGAATGGCAAACCGAGGCGAGTTTACCCTACGTGCTTTTCTACATGGGCAGTTAGATCTTAGCCAAGCAGAAGCAGTTGCAGACCTGATCGCAGCAGATAGTGCCGCTAGTCACGAGCTCGCTATTAAACAAATGCGTGGCGGTTTTTCTGCCGAAATAAAACTACTGCGCCAGCAACTAATCGACTTCTGCGCCCTTATCGAACTAGAACTGGACTTTGGCGAAGAAGATGTAGAATTTGCTAATAGGGCCGATCTAAAAAATCTCATCTCAAAGATACAAGCGGTTATTAAGAGATTGATTGACTCGTTTGCCTATGGCAATGTCATCAAAACAGGAATCAGTACTGCCATCGTAGGTCGCCCTAATGCTGGAAAATCTACGCTTCTCAATGCGCTCCTCAATGAAGAACGAGCTATTGTATCAGCCATCGCCGGTACGACTAGAGATACGATTGAAGAAACGATGACGATACAAGGGGTACTTTTTAGATTTGTAGATACTGCCGGCATCCGCAAAACCACCGACGAAATCGAAGCCATCGGCGTACAACGATCTATGGACAAAATTGCTTCGGCCGATCTCGTCCTTTACATCATCGACATATCAGAAACGGATCCTGACTCACTCTGGCAAGATCTTGAAAACATAGATGTACAATCCAAACTCTTTGTCATTCTCAACAAGATGGATCTCAATCCTTTTACCGAGCCACAATCATACTATAAAGAAAGTGTCCTCGACGCCACAAATGTTATTACTACCTCTGCCCTACATAAGATGAATATCGAGTATCTGCAGAATGCGCTCTACGAAACGATCATCAGTGACAATATCCATGATCAAACCATTGTCAACAATAGTCGCCATTATGACGCCCTCTTCAAAACCCAAGAATCACTTAGTGCGGCATTAGTCAGCTTAAATCATAATATCACGGGGGACTTTATCGCCATGGATCTCCGTCAAGCATTGTATCATCTCGGAACTATCGTCGGTGAAGTATCTACCGATGATCTGCTGGAAAGTATATTTACGCGGTTTTGCATAGGGAAGTAGAATGCTGATTATCAACTAGTTATTTCTTTCATTTTGATTATGTACTAATGCGTATATATATAAGTGCGTATAATTGAAACCGACGCGTAATAACAATAAGCTTGTCACGGGAATCACTTGACAATGAAGTATTGATGCACTAAGCCGACGCTTAGGAGTCATTAAACCTAGTGTATATAAGTGGATTTCTAAAAGAACTAAGCCCGCACCACGGGTCAAATTCAAACCCATGGTTGTTGAAAATTCATCAATCTTTGGTTACATCTTAACTATTTGTGGCGTAGTACCACATGTAGAATTACATCAAACACAAAATGCTGGACAGTCGCTTTAACTCATTTTACACCTGCTAAAAACTTAAGTTCACCTACAAAAAATTGAAGCATTCTTTAAGAACACGACGGCATTCTTTAAGTACACTGCGGCATTCTTTAAGAAGACGACGACATTCTTTAAGAACACGACGACATTCTTTAAGAGCACGACAGCATTCTTTAAGTACATGACGGCATTCTTTAAGTACATGACGGCTTTCTTTAAGTACACTGCGGCATTCTTTAAGTACACTGCGGCATTCTTTACGAACACGCTAATATTTGGCAAATAAAAAGCAAAAACTAGCCACCTAAGCTGGAATTTCTTCTCTTAAGAGTCGTTTTTTTGATGGGTGTAGATGATGCTAATGCCGCTAAAGCTGCACAGGTTTGGCGAATGCCGCTACAGCTGCACAGGTTTGGGGATGCCGCTAAAGCTGCACAGGTTTGCTGATGCCGCTTAAGCTGCACAGGTTTGATAATGCCGCAATGCTGCGCTGGTTTGATAATGCCGCTAAAGCTGCAGAGGTTTGGTGGATGCCGCTAAAGCTGTCAAAATGCTTGAAAAACTTATCAATGTGTATATCATTCCCGTTTGTACGCAGACCGTTTGGGGGGATTTCATGAGCACCTTTTATCTACTTGTATAAAATAAGAAAGCCCTTCACCATACAATTGATGGTGAAGGGCCAATCATGCGACAACTACAAAAAACTAACTCTCTTTAGGCGTCTTTTTCATGGCCTTAGACATCCGCCATATGCGCTCACTCTTTTTGACTCCGCCGGCATTGACATATTCTGTGCTATCCATGCCATACTTACCCCCGACGAGCTTTAAGAAACGCTCTCTCATCTCCTGAAGCCCCCTTTCTGTGTCCTTGATGATACTGAGCTGACCGTCCAGATTTGACAAGCTTTGATTGTACACGGCCTGCAGGCCGTCCAGCTGATTGATAGCGGTTACAAAACTAGCAAGAGACATGCCATCACCAAAGTCTAGGACAGGGTCAATGCTCCTGAGTTTTTCTAACCGACGCTTTGACATTTCCAAAGCGATTGAATTTCTTGATTTCCTCAAAGATTAAGATTTATCAAGTTAAAAAATAGATGTTTTCCCATCGCTTGTTTATAACTCGTTGACAAGAACCACGAGTCCGGTAATCCGATTTTTTGATTTCAAACTTTGCGTTACAGCTGATTGGCATCGTTTGATTTTCTATAAATGCAAAAAACACATAGATTATTGTGTGAGAAGTGTTAAAATTTATTCGGGCGGTTTTTAGGCGTAGGAAATGCTGATGCCATTTCGTTGATTATCAGTTGGTTGATGCACGATGATCAGAGGACTTATTGTCAAGAACATACAGCACGAAAATTTAAATTTTGTAAGGGATTAAATTAGCCAATAGGCACCAATTATCTGTAATTTATTTGCGGGGAAGCAATATAATATATTGAATTTATGCATGATTTTACATATGTAACCATTGGCTACATGCTTTATTTGAAATTAAAGATTGAAATATTAAGAATAAAAATATATCTTTCCGCCGTGAAACAAAATGCTAAACTTCTCAAAAGCTATCGAGATTGGATAAAAATACGAAAGTTCAAGTAAGTTTGGTGAGTATGTTAAACAAGATTGATGCAACTGCAGAAGAACTGCTCCATCTGGACTTTACAACATTATTTAGCTTTTTAGCGTAGACAATTATTAACCTTCAAAATTAATCTTATGAAATATATTTGCTTGATTTTAACACTTTTTGCTCAACTCAAAACTTTCGCACAAGACAAAGTTTTGCTTACACAATATCCCAAAACGGTAGTAATTAATGCAGATTCACTACAATTACTTTACTCAACTTGGAATAAACCTATTGCTTTCAAAAATATTGCAAGCGATACGTCGGACATGGGAAATGACGCTATAAAAAATGCCTATTATCTGCTGATATTCGACAAGGACACTTTGAGATTTAACTATGAAAATTTTCCGTTCGAGCAAAAAATATTTATTCCAATCGAAATGGGTGGTAAAAAATTTGTTCAAAGGTTAAGAATAAATCAAACATCTAGTTATTTTTCAAAGGAGTACATCGAGCAAAATAATAAAAAAGCAAATTTTGAAATCCCAGAAGTATTTGAATTAGCTAATATTATTTGGGCGCTTTCGATAAAAGGTCAATCTGCCAACAATCTTAATAAGAACTCAAATTATTATTCAAAAGTTTATGACCATTTCTCTCCTTATCTTAATCACAAATTATTCAAAGATTTAGATTCGAACGTAATAGATTATTACGATTCTTATTACGATTTTAGAGAAAACAGTTTAGCTTATTCTTTTGACAAACAGCAAATTGTTAGAAAAGAACCATATTTTTATGTGATGGGTTCTGACTATGAAAATTTTAGTAGTTTATTTCAAAAGCTAATTCCGCAAATTGAAGACTTTGCGAAAATTTCTAGCTTTCAAGATTTTTATAAACAAAACCTAACCTACTACCAAGAATCTATCAGGAAACAGAAAGATTTAATGCCAGTACAAAAAATGTGGGATTGGTTAGAAAACAACTTTGACAATAAATACAACTCTTACAAAGTTGTATATTCACCACTCATTGACGCAACTCATAGTACGCAAAATTTCAATACTTTTTTGGAGGGCGGAAAAGGCAGATTTCAAGAGACAGTCATGTTTGTTTGTGGACCAGAAATATTTGAAAATAGCAAAATCAAAGACCTTAAAGAACAGGAAGGTTTAGCATCGGGCATCGTTTTTACTGAAATTGACCATAATTATGTCAATCAACTATCATTCAAATATCGAAAACAAATAAACAGTATTTTTGATAAAAGGGACATTTGGACAGGTTCGAATGGCGACACTGACAGATATGATAATCCATCTGCGGTATTCAACGAGTATATGACTCATGCTGTTTTTTCTATTTATGTTAAGGAGAATTATGACGAGCAAACGGCTAACAAAATCATTAAAAACAGAGTAAGTCTAATGGTCGAGCGTAGAAAATATATCAAATTCAAGGAGTTTAACGACAAATTACTTAGTTTGAGTGACGGAAGAAAAGTAAAAGATTTGTACCCTGACATTTTGGATTGGGCGATTACCGTAAAGTGAAAAAATTTACCAGATGGACAATAAATTGGACGGATAAACGCGGCTGCACCCCTTATCAGATTGATTTAAGCAGAGCAAATCATTTTTCAATACAGAAAAAATCGTAAAGTTGGCTTTGCGTTTTTTGTTGTTGAATCTCAAGTGGTCGAAGGTGCCGCAGACCTTCGAGTGCTTCAAGAGATGCCCGGCTTGGAGTCGATTTTCACTACGGAGATATACACACATGTAGTCCATAGATATCTAGGGGCGATGATAGACAAATATCAACCTCTTGGGAACAACAAAGCATGATTGTATTTACAAATCTTAATAGCACAGTGTCTTGTTAAAGTAAGTCTTTGCAGTCAATCCGAAGTAGATCAATTAATATACTAGCAATACTCTTGATTGCTTGTGCCGCAGATGGGGTAACAAATGTAGCTTCTCTGAAAAATGTACAAACTAACAATTGGCTAGATTTATCAGTATTTACTATCTTTGTAAGAATAAGAAACTTAAAACTAACCCATCCTTATAAAACTTAGCCACTTGAGACTTACATCACTATTTTTTTTCATGGCATTAAGTCAGTGCTTGCTAGCACAAAATATTGATACTTTAAAACTTTTCGCTAAACAAGACCCAGGAACATTCTGGAGGTTAGTTGGGCAATACTATCCCTTTCTAGATGAAGAATTGGAAAAATATAAATATGACATTCGAACTGATGAAAACCTAAATATAAACTGGAGTTTGGATAAGTTAAAAAATAACGACTTGTCAGTTGATTTGCTCAGAAATAAAAGCATCAAGTGGAATGAAGAACTCATCAATGTTATAAAAGATAAAAGAGATTTTGACTTTAATGAATTGTACTCTGATCGTTGTTTGACAGTCAGTAATGAATTCTTAAAAAATAATCCACATCTGATTGTTGAACGATTTGAAGTGTTCGCTCATAAAACAAATAAAGACAGCACTACATATTGCGAAAAATGGAATTATCCAGACAGAAAACTAAACCGCTTGATTGACTATGGAAATACACTTAATAGTCAAAAACCACCAGATCAAGATACGACTAATTCTTTTTTCATATTAAAAAATTCACAAAAATATGAGCAATACCTTTACCAAGACATTAATCTTATACCTCTTGAAATTCTTGATAGTTTAAAAGAACATTTTTTTTCTTCATGGTTGACAAATGATGGTAAATGGGATTTGAATTGGGATAAATTTTTAAAACTTAACCTGATCTATAAGTATAATCTCTTTTATGAAAACGAATCAATATATAATTGTCTTTTTAAACCTAAGATGACAAAAGAATATTTAAGTGAAATATATGAAATGCTCAATGAAAATGAGTCCTATTTTGAATTTTCTGGTTACTCATCCACTGATGAAATTGGTTATCTACCTTCAATAGAATACCCTGACACTTTGCTTAAATATGATTTCAATGATTACCTGGAGAATCCTAAACTACAAGGCACAGACAATAGCTTTATCATAAAGCCTGGCACACTGTTACAAATGTCTGAAGCTTCACAAGGGCCTGTTCGCTTTTCGGATATTTATCCAAGTCGTTTACTCAATGTAGATAACAAAGAAAAATTATGTCTTGTAGTAAGTAATAGAGTTCATAAGGTTTTTCAAAAGTTTACAATGACTGATTGTGTAAATATACCTATAAAACTGATGTACAATTCAAAATGGTATGGATCTGACACAATGGATTATTGGTTATATATGTTTAGTAATTTTGAAACAACAAAAAATATTTTGGCTGATGGAACTATATTGGCTAAAAACATGGACAGGGATAGTATGACTATCACAGACCTCATTTCTAGTGCGGAAATTTCTGATCCCAAATTTGTTCAGAAATATTTAGCAAGCTCTAAAAGGGTTGAAGAATTCGGATATTTTCCCTTTAAAGTGATCAACCTAAACCAAAAGCAAGACTTGATATTTGATGGTGGTAACCTATTTGCCTCTAAAGAACTTGTTCAAACAATCGAATCTTTAAAAATCCTTGGATTTGAATGTAGAAAATCAGCTCAACCGCAATACAAATTTAAAAACACCCCAAAAGTCAATCAGCAGAAAAGGTTAGAATTACTTTTAAAGACCGTCGGTACCCGAAACATATTTAGTAATCAAAAATCAATTAGAAAATACCATCAAATAAAATCCGAGATTAGTAGAATGGCGAAATCCAAAGACGATGTGGCCAAAATATTAGGTACACAAAACGCAGAAACTATGCCTGATTCTCTCTCAAGAAAGTTGTATGAATTTCAAATAAAAAACAACGTACTACTCCCAGAATTCTATACAAAAGCAATAAAAAATCCTACATTTTTAAAAGTAGCAACACGTGGTCGTGAATACAATAAATGGGATGTATTGCCTTTTGATCGAGTATCTTTGATTGATAAGGAGTGGGCCGAATCTATTCCACAGCTTTATAGAGCAGTAGTTATTGCCGAAAATGGACTAGGAGATTATCTCATATTACTACGAAAACAGTCTTCCCCTTACGAGATTAGTAGCCAGTTATATGCCTTATGGCATGAGATGGGTGAGATAGAAGCGGTTAAACTTGCTAAATGATTTTATTATGAAAACACAATACTGAACCATCAATCATATATATATAAACCATCAAATTTTCTACATATAATAAAAGCCTATCAAGAATTTCTACTTGATAGGCTCTAATATTAAAATCATTAATTGGCGGGAATCTACATCTTTGGTCTCAAGCTCCTTACGACTTTTCCAGCTTGCCACATCTCAGAGTTACGGAGCTCCGCTAGTTCTACTTCGAGTTTCTCACGGTAGTCATCTTGCGAATTGGTATCGATCGATCTTTGTGCTTCTTCTCCAGAAGCTACGCTTGCGTAAAGATCTTCGAAGACAGGAGAGACCGCATCACGAAATTTGTTTTTCCAATCGAGTGCACCACGTTGAGCGGTCGTACTACAATTGCCATACATCCAGTCCATACCGTTTTCTGCAACGAGTGGCATGAGCGATTCTGTTAGTTCTTCGACAGTCTCATTGAATGCTTCTGATGGTGAGTGACCATTCTTGCGCAAGACATTGTACTGCGCTTCGAAGATACCTTGGATAGCGCCCATGAGCGTACCACGTTCGCCTGTCAAATCAGAGAAAACTTCTTTTTTGAAGTCCGTCTCAAACAAGTACCCAGAACCAATACCAATACCTAGTGCAACGATGCGATCTTTTGCTCGACCAGTTGCATCTTGAAAGATAGCATAACTAGAATTGAGTCCTTTGCCTGCCAGAAACATCCGTCTCAAACTCGTACCTGAGCCTTTCGGTGCTGCTAGGATGACATCGATATCAGACGGTGGGATGATGCCCGTTCGCTCCTTGTACGTAATGCCGAATCCATGCGAAAAATACAATGCCTTGCCAGCTGTAAGATACGGTTTAAGCGTTGGCCATATGGCAATCTGCGCGGCATCTGACAACAAGTACTGAATAATTGTACCGCGAGAAGCTGCTTCTTCGATGGGGAATAATGTCTCACCGGGTACGAAGCCATCTCGGATCGCTTTGTCCCATGTAGCCGAATTTTGACGCTGACCTATGATGACATTGAATCCGTTGTCACGAAGATTAAGCGCCTGCCCAGGTCCCTGTACGCCGTATCCGATAATAGCAATGGTTTCGTCCTTTAGGATTTCTCTTGCTTTGTCTAGCGGAAATTCATCACGTGTTACTACGTTTTCTATCGTGCCGCCGAAGTTTAATTGTGCCATTTTTTGATGTTTATTTGTTTAACTGTTTAATTGTTTATTTTGGTTTATTTGGTTTATTTGGTTTATTTGAATGCAGTTTGTCTAATTTCCAAATTCAGCAAAAATCCAAATCTACCAAATCCCCCATAAATATCTACATACTAAATATATCTTGATTCTGTCCTAAATATTCGTTTTTGCTTGGTGTTTTCTGTTCAAATTCTTTAATTTTTTCGTGAAACCCTTTGCTGTTTTTGATGATGGCTATTCGTGCTGTTTGTACAAATTCGATCAAACCATATGGTGTCAATACGTCAATCAATCGTTGGATCTCTTCTCGTTGGCCTGTGGTCTCAAAAATGGTGTAATCGCTTCTAATGACGACAACCCGAGCTCCATATTCCCTAAGCAACCGCTCAACTTTGATCTCTTTGCTGACTACTTCGGTTGGTACTTTGTACAGGGCCATTACTTGCCAAATTACCTCATCGTTTGTACTTGTAATGACCTTGAATACGTCAACTAATTTCTCAATCTGTCGAGCTACTTTCTGAATAGTCTCTTCGGTCTCAATGATGACAATCGTAAATCTATGAATGCCTGCCAATTCGGATGGCGAGGTGTTGAGACTTTCGATATTGATCTTACGTCGCGAAAATATAATGGCGATCCTATTGATGAGACCCACTTGATTTTCAGTGTATATTGTTATGGTGAATTCTTTCTTCAATTTACTGTTTAATTGTGTGGTTGTTTAATCGTTTAATTCGCTTTACAGCGATTTTAAATGGTTCTAATTTCGACTCCAACTAGCTCTATTATCTATTCGTAATTCGTTAATATCCTATTCGTAATCCTCCATTCATCATATTTCCTCCTTCGACAATACAATCTCCGATACGCCACGGCCCTGCGGCACCATCGGAAATACATTATTTTCTTTACCAACCATGACTTCTAATAAATACGGCCCATCATAATCCATCATCGCTTCAAGATGTGAAACTAAATCTTCTCTTTGGCTCACTTTGCTGGCTTCGAGATAATATCCCTTTGCAACTTGCACATAATCCGGCGAGGTAATATTGACAAAAGAATATCTCTTATCATGAAAAAGCTCTTGCCATTGTCTAACCATCCCCAAGAATTCATTATTAAGAATCATGATTTTGACGGGAATTCTGGTCTGCATTATTGTTCCCAATTCTTGGATTGTCATCTGGATGCCACCATCACCAATGACAGCTACGACTGGTCTAGACCTATCTCCAAATGCAGCACCAATTGCTGCCGGCAATGCAAATCCCATTGTACCTAATCCACCCGAAGTAATATTTGATCTGGATTGGTCCATTTTGGCATATCGACAGGTGACCATTTGGTGTTGTCCTACATCGGTCACTACGATCGCCTTACCATTCGTAAGTATATTGAGTTGGGTAATAACTTCTGCCATGGTCAGTGGCCCCTCGGTCGGTTGACATTCAGCGTTGATGACCTTTTCAGTCTCTTTGCGAGTGCATTCGGTAAACTTAGCGAGCCATTGAGGATGTTGTTTTCTATCTAGAAGCGCCGTCAAAAGTGGCAATGTCTCTTTGCAATCTCCCCATATGGAAACAGTAGATTTTACATTTTTGTCTATCTCCGCTGGATCAATATCTAGGTGTATAACCTTCGCTTGCTTAGCATATTTGTCCAGTCTCCCCGTCACACGGTCGTCAAATCTCATCCCTACTGCGATAAGCACATCACAATCGTTAGTTAGAAGATTAGGCCCATAATTGCCATGCATTCCAAGCATTCCAACCGATAGCGGATGATCAGTAGGAATCGCACTCATCCCTAAGATGGTCCATGCTGCAGGAAGCCCCGCCTTTTCAATAAATTGGATAAATTCTTGTTCTGCTTTACCCAAAATCACTCCCTGCCCAAATATCACAAATGGCTTCTTGGCTTCATTAATCAAAGCAGCTGCTTCAGCAATATATTGTGGTCTGACGATTGGCGAGGGCCGATAACTTCTTATATGTTCACACTTAGTATATCCTTGATAATCAAAAAGCTGTAATTGGGCATTTTTGGTAATATCGATCAATACCGGTCCGGGTCTACCACTATTTGCGATGTAAAACGCTTTTGCCAAAACAGCCGGAATCTCCATCGCGTCCGTCACTTGATAGTTCCATTTGGTGACTGGCGTTGTGATGTTGATGACGTCAATCTCTTGGAATGCATCTGTTCCGAGCAAATGTGCAAACACCTGTCCCGTGATGCACACCAATGGCGTAGAATCTATTTGCGCATCTGCCAATCCAGTAACCAAATTAGTAGCACCAGGACCACTCGTTGCAAATACGACACCGATCTTGCCTGAAACGCGCGCATAACCTTGCGCTGCATGAATAGCGCCCTGTTCATGACGAACGAGAATGTGTTCCATCTTTTCCTTATAGTCATACAAAGCGTCATAAATCGGCATGATCGCCCCACCTGGATATCCAAAAACGATCTCGACGCCTTCCATTATCAAAGCATCCATCACTGCTTTGGATCCTGAAATGTTTGCGGTTTCTATTTGGAGAGATTTCGTACTTAAAGGAAGTGTTGTCATAGCTTATGTTTTGTATAATACGGTAATAAATCTGTCGCGCTAACATCGGTAAAACCAACTTGCCGTAGCATGGTAACCAACTGACCACGATGGTACGTTGAATGATTCAGAACATGGCTTAATATCTCATAAACCGGCTGTGTAAATTCTTCACCATTGATCCGTTTAAAACTTTGATTTTCGAGAAGTTGTGAAGGTTGCATCATTTCTGTAAACTGAATAAGTAAGTCAGAACTTCTACGCCAAGCGGCTATCGTATCTCCTTTATCACCTTCAAATACCGCAGGTAACCAAACAGGATTTTCAACATTTTCGAGACGTTCTGCCCAGATTTGCTCTGCACCCACAATATGTAATACCGTCTTAGAGATACTCGAAAAACTACTAACAATCTCCTGATTCCATTGGCTATCATCGATGGCTAGACACCAAGAAATGATTTTTTCATTTGCCCAACGATTGTATTTGGCTAAATCTGTAAAGTATTCTTTGGTCATTTTATTGGTTTAATCGTGTAACTGTTTAATTGTTTAATTTGCTTTGCTGCAATTTTTCTTTAATCGTGTAACCTGTCTAATCGTTTTAAGCTACTAATCACACATTCTTCTCAAAGCTCTTTTTGAGGCTATTTAATTTGTTTGATATTTCATCTATTTTTTCTCTAATTTGATTCTGAGTGTCTTGGTTTAAATAATTCAAATCCGTTGCAATAATTAAGCAGTTTAAAACCTCCATTAGACTTCCGTACGCGATTTCAATAAATCTAATTTTCTCTTTACTTGACCATCTGGATGTCCCTTCGGCAATGTTATTTGTAACCGAAACGCCCGCTCTTCTTATTTGTGATGTGATTCCAAATATCTCTTCTTTAGGAAAATCTTTTGTGATTTTATATATCATTACATTAAGTTCCCGAGCTTTTTGCCAAACATCTAATTTTTCGAAACTATAAGTATTCATGTCTTTTTTTGCTTTACTATGTTTGCTAGGCTTTGTTTACTTGTTGAACTGTTTAATCGTTTAGTTTGCTATGCTTCGATTGCTCTTCTTTGTTTAACTGTTAAACTTTGTCCTTTTTGTTTTAATTTTGCTATCTTTCTGGTTAGAGCTACTCAGTAAAATTAAACAGTTACACGATTACACAGTTAAACAATTACACATCCCCTCAAAATTCATCAGTCACACATCCTTCTGACGCATCGCTAACTGTTTTTGCATATTTGTAGAGCGCACCTCTTGTCACTAATAATTTAGGTTGTTGCCAATTGGCTTTTCTATCGTTGATCTCTGCTTCGCTTACTTCTAATGTGATAGAATTATTGGCTACATCAAGTGTGATAATGTCATTCTCATGAACGAAAGCAATCAATCCACCATCAAATGCCTCAGGTGTAATATGTCCAACAACAAAACCATGGGTGCCGCCACTAAATCGGCCATCGGTGATCAAAGCCACACTTTTGCCTAGACCGGCGCCGATAATTGCTGAAGTTGGCTTGAGCATTTCGGGCATACCAGGACCACCCTTAGGGCCAACATATCTGATAACAACAACGTCACCAGCTTGTACTTTTTTGTCTGTGATGCCTTTGATAAGTTCTTTTTCACCATCAAAAACACGGGCGGGCCCTGAAAATCTTTCGCCTTCCTTGCCGCTGATTTTGGCAACACTGCCCTTTGTAGCTAGGTTTCCATAAAGGATTTGAAGGTGACCCGTTGCTTTGATAGGTCGGTCCGCTGGTAGAATAATATCTTGTGTTTCGAAATCAATATCCCTAATTTCGGCTAGATTTTCTGCAACCGTTTGCCCCGTGACAGTCAAACATTCACCGTGAATCCATCCCTGCTTGAGCATATACTTCATGACAAGTGGTACACCACCGATATTGTGAAGATCTTCCATGAGATATTTGCCGCTAGGTTTGAAATCCGCTAATACAGGCAATCTATCACTAATCAATTGGATGTCATCTTGTGTCACGCTGACACCCACACTTTTGGCCATAGCGATAAGGTGAAGGACAGCATTAGTACTGCCACCTAGTACGATGATGGTAGAGATGGCGTTTTCAAAAGCTTCTTTCGTCATGATATCAGATGGCTTAATATCTTTTTCGAGGAGGATTCTGATGGCTTTGCCGGCAGCTAGACATTCTGCTTTCTTATCTTCGCTGAGAGCCGGATTTGATGACGAATAGGGAAGACTCATACCCAATGCTTCGATGGCACTAGACATGGTATTGGCCGTGTACATACCACCACACGCACCAGCGCCGGGGCATGCGTGTCGTACGATACCTTTGAAATCTGCTTCGCTTAATGTTCCAGCGATTCGTTGACCTAATGCTTCAAAAGCAGATACGATATTGAGATCCATACCGTTATAATGTCCCGGTGCGATCGTACCACCATACACCATAATCGCTGGTCGATCCAATCTTCCCATCGCCATAATAGAACCTGGCATATTTTTATCACAACCGGGGATAGCGATCAGGCCATCATAATATTGTGCACCACAAACGGCTTCGATGCTATCAGCAATAATATCTCGAGAAACGAGCGAATATCTCATACCATCGGTACCATTTGAGATACCATCGCTGACTCCGATCGTATTGAAAATTAAACCCACTAAATCTTGATCCCAAACGCCTGTTTTGACAATCTGGGCTAAGTCATTGAGGTGCATATTGCATGTATTGCCATCATAGCCCATGCTGACGATACCGACCTGCGCTTTGGCAAGATCTTCGTCTGTCAATCCGATACCATAGAGCATCGCTTGCGCTGCTGGCTGGGTAGGATCTTGGGTGATGGTGCGGCTGTATTTGTTCATTGTTTGATTTGTTATATCACGCTAAAGACGTGACAAGTATGGTTTATTTGTTGGATACGGTTGATTTGTTATATCACGCTAAAAACGTGACAAGTTTGGTTTATTTGTTGAATCACGCTAAAGACGTGACAAGTTTGTTCTTTTGTTTCCAAATTTTTCAAACCTCCAAATCAACCAGTTATTCTTCCACATTACCCAAATTTACCTATTAGAGAAACAACCTTCGCACCCACTTCGCTGCATTTTCTAGGTATAGCAGGTTTGAGATCTTCGGTTACAAATTCTTCAGCGATGCAGCTATCTACTGCATTCAATACATCATCTGCTTCTTGTATATAGTCAAAATCTCTCAACATCATTTCAACTGACAAAATTGTCGCTATCGGATTAGCAATGTCTTTGCCTGCCGCGGATGGATATGAGCCATGGATAGGTTCGTAGAGTGCTGATTTTTCACCTTTGGAAGAGGATGGAAGAAGCCCTAATGATCCTGACAAAACACTCGCTTCATCAGATAGGATATCTCCAAATAGATTGTCACATAACACAACGTCAAACTGACTCGGATTAAGGATGACCTGCATCGCGGCATTATCAATAAACAGAAAATCTAAGGTCACATCGGGATATTGGGCACTAATTTCTTTGACTTTGGAGCGCCATAATCTCGATGTCTCAAGGACATTTGCTTTGTCTACTAACGTTATTTTTTTCTTTCTTCTCTGCGCTTCCGCAAAAGCAAGATGGGCAATTCGCTCTATCTCGTAATCGTGGTACGTACAAAGATCAGAAGAGAAACCTTCCCCTTTAACTTTTTCACCAAAATAGATACCACCTGTCAACTCTCTATAGATTACAAAATCTACATTTTCCAATACCTCTGGCTTGAACACAGAAAGATGACCCATCGAAGGATAGACCTTAATAGGACGAATATTGGCAAATAAACCCAAACTCTTGCGCATACGCAGTAATCCTTGTTCTGGCCTAACAGCAGCACTTGGATCATTGTCATACCTCGGATGACCGATTGCCCCTAGCAAAATAGCGTCTGCTGATTGGCATGCAGTAAGTGATTCTGGTGGAAAAGGGTCTCCTGTTGCATCAATGGCGCACGCCCCGATAAGTGCTTTGGTCATCACCCAGTCGTGGTTGTACTTTTGCTGTATTGCTTCAAGAATCTTAACACCTTGTGCTACGACCTCTGGTCCTATACCATCCCCGGGAAGGATCGTTATATTTTTAAGCCGACTCAAATTATCTCGTTTGTCATACTAGAATAATAAATATGGCTCAAATATATTCTAACTTAGTGTAGCATCAGAATCTTTTATCAAAATGTATTACAAACGCCAAGGCCGTCATATTGCTATTAATGTATTGATAATTAGCATTTTACTTTGCTCATATTTACAGTGCTTAAGGATTAAGAGCTGCCTATTACTTTGAAAAAGATAACATTATATGAATGTGAAAATGACACGTACTGTAACACTTCCAACTTATGATTTTCCTATTCGTAATTTCATCAATACCTCCCATCCTTTACATGACGTAGATTCTCCATCTTGTTCACCTTGCAGACTTGGCATTCTGAACTAATTTATAGCCGACTTTGTTATTTTTTTTAAACCAAACAAATATGGTAGAAGGTATAGTTTACATATACGACGAGAATGCAGATAAGAAATTTGTACAAATCGATCTTGAAAAATATGGTGATCTGTGGCCAGATTTTTTAGACATCATAATAGCCCACTCTCGTAAAAACGATAAGAAAGTAGCATTTAATGATGTGAAAAAACTTGTACTTGATGGTACATTATAAAATTGTCTTTAGTGAGGGTGCTGTAAAAGACTTAAAAACTGTACCAAAAAAGGATCAACTTAAAATTTTAGATAAAATTGAACGACTTATAAGCGACCCTTTTCCAAAAGGGTGCGTAAAAATTAAAGCTATAGCGAAGCCTTATGCCGTATACGACACGGAAACTATAGCATTTTGTATCACATTGAAAACGAAATTAAGATTATTGATTTACGCCGCATAAGCCACCGAAAAGATATTTATCAATAACTTTTCATTCATCTATACCTTCCATCCTTCCCAAAAGGCAGCTCCACCTTGCTCCCAGAAGACTTTGACGCAAACTACCAATACAAAACGAACATTATTTGCAAGCTGTATTTAAATATGAATTATTCAGTTTTGATATAAGAATTGGTTCATCAGCAATATTTCTTTTTATCATATTTTCTCGAGAGCCAGATTTTGACATAAATTTATACTCACCATTGAAATAATCATAT
>JANMMV010000163.1:0-10870 GCA_031373565.1 Saprospiraceae bacterium | reverse complement strand
CCTATTTTAGAACCTTTTGGTGATAATATGTCAGTCGCCAAATTTCAAAGCATAGACCCTACCGCGCAGATCACGCAAGGAAGGCTAGATTCCATATACAAGTATCAAGAGTTGTATGATACGACAATTACTTGGGCAAATCAAGTCGTTCAAAAGAATAAGTTTACCATGCGTGGTAAGGTAAAGCAATCTGGCAATAATGGTGAGTATCCCCTTGGACCTTTTGTTCCGCAGGGATCTGTAAGAGTGACCGCGGGCAGTAAGGTCTTAGTTGAAAATCAGGATTATGAAATTGATTATGGCGCCGGGAGATTGCGTATCATCAATGAAGCTTACCTCGAATCCGGTACGCCGATCAATATTTCATTTGAAGATAACTCTGCCTTCAGTTTACAGCAAAAACGTATGCTGGGTTTAAGAGCCGAATACCAATTCAATAAGAAATCAGCATTAGGATTTACTTATCTCAAGATGTTCGAGATACCATTTACCCTCAAGGTTAATATTGAAGACGATCCTATAAAAAATAGGATGTTAGGGTTTGACTATAATTTTGAACAAGATCTGCCGAGGTTAACAAAATTTATCGACAAGCTCCCGTTTTATAGTACGGCAGAGAAGTCAAAGATTAATTTAACTTCAGAAGTTGCTGTGCTTTTGCCTGATCATGCTAATGGTATCAATACTACTTTTGACAAGACAGGAATAGCAAATATTGATGATTTCGAAGGTGCAGTCAACAATTTTAACCTAGGTGGATTTGCTGCCAATCAATGGGTGCTAGCAAGTACACCCGAAAACTTAAAGACTAATGAAGGTAAGCTTAATAATGACATAAATGTTAATTCTAACAGAGCTAGATTTAATTGGTATTCGCTTGATTTTGGCATCAATAGGTCACAAGCTGATATTAACGATCCTTTCACGTCCCAAGTATCTCAAACAGATTTCTTTCCTAAAAGAAACCCACAACCCGGTCAAAATATTTCTTTTACGTTTGATCTGAGCTTTTATCCAACTGAACGAGGACCATATAATTTTGACAAAAGAGAAGGTACGCAATATAGTGGTGGCTTCAATGTAGCAAATGACAAGATAGTCCTCAAAAAACCAGAAGATCGATGGGGTGGGATCATGCGATACTTCCCTAATGCAGATTTTGAAGCGGCAAATTATGAGAATATAGAGTTTTGGGTAATGAACCCTTTTCAGAAGAGAAGGGATGGTGACCATGAGCCAAATGAAGAAGGTGAGATCGTATTTAATCTAGGTAGTGTGTCTGAAGACATCATGAAGGATAATTTTTTGTTTTTTGAAAACGCTATACCTACCACCCAAAGACGTGTACCTGTGACAAATACCCCTTTCGGTCGTGCCACAGTCAGTATACCGTTGGTAAGTGGTTTTGATCTGCAAGATGGAAAAGTTCAAGATTTAGGGTTTGATGCTTTGAATGATGATGATGAACGATCTAAATTTAGTAGCTGGTTAACAGATAACCAACTCAACAGCTTACCAGAAGTCAGTCAAGATCCGTCTAATGATAACTTCGTATTTTTTAATGATGCCTCATTTGCGAATGAAACTAACTTGTTGGCCAAAATGAAAAAATTTAATGGTCCACAAGGTAATGCGCCGCTTGACAACTCATCAAGTCAGCAATTTATCCAAGGCAATAGGTATCCAGACAATGAAGATCTAAATAATAACAAAACCTTAGATCAGACGGAAGCTTTTTATGAATATCGTCTAAAAATAAAAAATGATAATGGACAACTTGATACATTAGCGCTGGGACAAAATTTCAGACAATCCAAAGAGGTCATTGTGGGTACAGGCGCTAACGCAACAAAAGTTAAATGGTATAGAATCCAAATACCGATCTCTAAAGGTACTCCTATCAATGGTATATCAGGGTTCAGGTCTATCCAATACATGCGTATGTATGTAACTAATTTCTCGACAGCGAAGACTTTTAGATTATTAGATTTTCAACTGCAGCGGTCTCAATGGCGGAGGTTACTTCCATTTTGCAGGAGCGATCAAGGACCTAATGTTAGATTTTCTATTGATGATGTAGGTATTGAAGAGAATAGTGACAAGTTACCCTACAACTATATTGCTCCCGTTCAGCGTACCTTTGTAACGAGTAGTTTTGGACAGTTTTTTCAAGATGAAAAATCACTTGTCCTCAAGTTTAATGGTTTGGGCGATAAGTGTGAAGTGAGCGTTAACAAATTGGCGGAGTACAATCTAGCGCTTTATAAGAGATTGCAACTATTTGTTCATGCAGAAGGAAGCCCTTACAAGGATCAAATTCCAGATAAGGATTTGGCGGTTTTTGTGCGAATAGGTAAGGATTATGTCAATAATTACTATGAATATGAACTACCCCTGGTCGTTTCGAAGCAAAAAAATGGAATAGCAAGAGCTGAAAACGTTTGGCCGGATAGTAATTATATAAACATACCTCTAGATAGTTTCACTCTACTTAAGAAAATGCGTATCGCCACCAATGGAAATTCTAATATAGTGGTTTCTATTCCAGTGACAGAAGGCAAAGGGGATACAATGAGATTGATAGGTAACCCATCCTTAGGGCTTGTCAAGACGATAGTCATCGGTGTACGAAATAGAGCAACGGGCAAAATATACGATGGAGAAGTCTGGGTAAACGAACTCCGTGTCACTGGTTATGATGAGGGTGCCGCCGTTGCTGCCCAGTCAAAGATCCAAATTCAAATGGCTGACTTGGCGGAGGTAAATATCAGTGGTGGTTACAATACTTCTGGATTTGGGAGCTTGCAAGATAGGCTACACGAACGCTTACGCGAAGAAGTACTTCGTTATGATGTGGGAGCTACCATAGATGCTGGCAAGATTCTGCCCAAAGCACTGAAGTTATCAGTACCTATTTATGGCCAATATGGAAAAGAGATCATAACACCTGAATACGATCCTTATGATTTGGATATAAAAGTGCGTGAAAAGCTAGACATCATCAAAGATCCAGCACAAAGACAAGAAGTCAAGGAGACAGCACGCGAGGTAGTCACTATCAAGACGCTCAACTTTACGAACGTAAAGACCCAAGCTGGTAATCCTAAATACCCTTGGTCTCCCAGCAATGTCTCAGCATCTTATGCTTACACTGAGAATGTAAAGTCAGATCCTATCATTAAGGAAGATAAGACAACAACACAAAACCTTGGCCTAGACTATGCTTTTAGTATTAAATCAAATTATATTGAGCCGTTAAAATTTATCAAACCCAAGGCACTTAGATTGTTATCGGATTTTAATTTTAGTCCGCTTCCTAGTACATTTACTTTTACGACTAGGATGAACAATCTCGTCAACTCGCGTACATTTAGACTTCCTACAACACCTGTTTATATCTTTGATGATCAACGATTCAATTGGGAGCGAAATTATGTGCTCAATTGGGACCTATCGAGATCTTTACGACTTAATTTCAGGGCTAATTCTACATCTATTGTCGATCAGATCAGACAGGCAGGTATAGCTGAAACAGCAGAAGGTCGCCCTTTTGTAGATGAGTTTGGTAAAAATGTGACGGATCGAGTCATTGAAAATCCTGGCTATGTAAATGATTATCGCAATGCTAACCTCCGCAGGTTAGGTCGTAGCAAGAATTATGATCATAATATAGGTTTGAATTATAAGGTACCATTCAAAAATATTCCACACATGGATTGGGTATCGGCGACAGCTGATTACAAAGCGGATTATGCGTGGAATGGCGGTAGTTTAGTAAAAATTGACGGGCGAACTCAACAAGATGGAACCATCGGTACACCTCTTGGTAATGTGTTGAAGAATGGCCAAAATATCGCTGTTAATTTGACCCTTGGTTTTGACAGACTTTATGCCAAAGTCCCTTATCTCAAGGCAATAGAAACAGGTAAAGCAGCTCGAAAGGCAGCAAAAACGCGTTCTACTGCTAATGCCCCTAGGAGAAAAATGAAGGGAGAAGAGCAAATAAACGTGCCAGGCAAAGACAGGGAAATGCTCCAAGAACGAACCATGGACGATCAACTTTCTGATAAAGATGGTAAAGGCGAGTCATCAAAAGACGGTAAATCCGACGGCAAAGAAGATCGTAAAGCCAAGAAAGAGAAGGACGACAAGCCACGTGACCCCACCATAGCTGAGCGAATCATATTGCGTCCATTGATGCTAATACGCACAGTGAAATTTGACTATAAGGAGGACAGAACTACCATGGTGCCAGGATTTATGAGACAATCATCATTGCTAGGTCTTGCTGAGGGATTTGCTGAACCAGGATGGGGATTTGCCGCAGGGTTACAACCGCGAATAACAGGTGAAAACAATTGGCTTCAAACCAATAAAACATGGTTTAATGATAGTCCAAACTTCAATGAGGCTTTAGCTCAAATGAAGAGACAAAAACTAGATATGCGTGCTACCGTCGAGCCATTTAAGGACTTCAATATTGACATCACCATGAAGCGAAATTATACTGAGAATCATACGGAAGTTTTCAGGACAAAAGACCAAATGGGAATGACTAAGTTTACCCAAATGGCGCAGTATGACGTAGGATCATTTGATGCTACATTCATGGGATTGAATACTTTGTTCCGTCCTAGCGAAAATCTCTATGAGATATTTAAGGATAATAGACAAATAATATCACGGAGACTACCTAATCAGGCTAATCCAGGTGTACATCCATTGGATCCTAGTTATGTCGAAGGTTTTGGCCCAACTAGTTATTTAGTCAATGTACCAGCCTTCATGGCAGCTTACACTAATAGATCAGCTTACGTTATCCCATTAGATCAAAAAAAGGAAATCTCTCGAGATGATTACATACCTAGGCCAAACTGGCAGCTCAATTATAACGGGCTATCAAAACTTAAGCCGTTTAAAAAGATATTTTCTAATATCTCAGTCAAACATGGTTATTTATCTACGATTAGAATGAACGATTTCAGAACTGATCCACAATACAATCAGAGTAAACCTTTTGCATTGTCTCCAAATGAGAATTATTTTTCAAGATTCGAGTTATCGTCAGTCATTATACAAGAACAATTTGCTCCTATCATTGGCTTAAGCATAAAGACGCACAAAGATATGAAGATAGATCTAGATTTTAAAAAATCTCGCACCCTTGATCTGGGTACTACGCAACTTCGTGAGACTAATAATACAGAGATATCGATCGGGGCTGGATATATTATTAAAAATGTTAAAACAACGAAGACTAAAAAGAAGAAGCCAAAGAAGAAAAACGATGGCTCCGAAGGTGAAACAGAAGAAGATGCAAAGAGAAATTCAAAATTTCCAGCATTAAGTCTCAACAAAAATAAAAGTGTAAAGAAGTCGCAAGATCTTAAGTTCAATGTCACTTACTCACTGAGAGATGACTTGTCTGTTGCTTATGATTTGCAAACCGGAGTCAATGGACAATCGGATAGAGGTGCACGAACGATAACTTTCAATCCAACTGTCGAGTATGACCTGAACAATAATCTTTCACTCCGTTTTTATTTTGATTACAACAAATCAATACCAAAAACATCAAATAACTTCCCGACGACCACTGTGAGATCAGGGATTACATTTAGATTTAATATCAATTAATTTTAAACTAGCCCTAAAATAACAAAAGGAGACAATTCATTACGAATGTCTCCTTTTGTTTTTTAAAAGATATATCTATAAGCCGAATTCTGTACTGATCCTACGACCAGCCTCTATCATTTATCTAATCTGCCTACCCCCCTTGATAAGACCAGAGGCCTATAGCGCCGAACAAGCGCTACTACAAGAGATCAAGGTATACATGGCATTTCAACCCACAAGGTTTATCCTAAGATCGTATTACTACAAACCTACGTGGGCTCTTACCCCACATTTTCACCCTTACTCTTCCGAAGAAGAGCGGTTATTTTCTGCGACACTAGCTGTATCATGCCTTTGCATGACCCCACCCGTTAGATGGTGTGGTGCTCTACGTTGTTCGGACTTTCCTCACAGTTTACACTGCGCGATAGAGCGATATATCCGTTATTAAATGATTTTTAGCTTGTAATAGTTCATAGGTTGAACATCGAATAGATAACAATTGCCTAAGCCATGCGAACTTAGCGTTCAATTATTCTCCGTTTTTGAGTCTATTTTTTTCTGGTTGTAAAGTAATCAACTAAATCAATTAGTGACTGTCTTGATGGAGATTCGGGCATTTCAAGTAGCATTTCTTTTGCTTCATCAGCATATCGCATCATGGCTTTATTTGCATATTCGATACCTCCAGAGAACCTGATCATTTGAATAACTTCAGCAATTTTAGATTCATCTTTACTATCGTTTTTGATGATATTGATGATTCGTTTTTTTTCTTCTTTTGATACGTTTTGAAGTGCATAAATTAGAGGTAATGTTAACTTTTTTTCTTTGATATCTATACCTTTAGGCTTCCCCGTCTCTTCGTCACCATAGTCGAGAAGATCGTCTTTGATTTGAAAAGCAGTCCCTATTTTTTCTCCAAAAAGCCAAAATTTTTGTTGCAGATCGGGATCATCAGAAGTAGATGAAACGCCTGCGCTACAAGCCGCAGCTATAAGCGATGCCGTCTTCTGACGTATTATTTCAAAATAAACTTCTTCGTTTATATCTAGTTTTCGTGCTTTATCGATTTGTAGTAGTTCGCCTTCACTCATCGCTTTGATTGCCAACGATAAAGTATGAAGATGACCATAAGCTTTATTATCTAGCGCCATGATAAATGATCTAGCAAAAAGATAATCACCTACAAGGACAGCAATTTTGTTTTTCCATAAAGCATTGACCGAAAACATGCCCCGTCGCTCATAAGAATCATCTACAACATCATCGTGTACTAGTGATGCTGTATGTAGAATCTCGACAAGAGAAGCAGCTACGAAAGTAGAGTTGTTGATATTGCCACAGATTTTTGCGCACAAGAAGACAAGGATCGGGCGAACCTGTTTACCTCGTTTTTGCACTATGTAATAAGTGATTTTGTCTAACAAAGGGGCTGAACTCTTCATAGAATCAATAAAGTGCTTTTCAAAAGCAATTAGCTCTTCTTTGACAGGTTCCTTGATGTCTTCTAATGTCGATGCCATTTATAACGATGTAAGCGAATCAATGCTTAGAAGGCACAATATATAACAAAATTGTACATTTAAGATAGCTGAGCATTGTAAAGCAAACCTTTGTACCTTTGTAAATTTGGTCCCTTTTCGTTATTTTGAAAAATTTTGTAGTAGCTTTGCAGTGATATCCTTCTTGTTAACAATAGAAGTCTTTTGAAAAAATAACATTTAATTGTTTTGCTGGAGTTATTCAGAAAAAATTATATCATCAATATTATTTTCTTGTTTCTCTACGTCATAGTAGTGAGGCTTGGCACTTTTATTAATACAATTGATTATCAGATCACCGCAGAAGATTCGCAGTGGTACTTATCATTTGCCAGTATTTTTGGTACACCGCTATTGAAGTCAATTTTCGTAGCAGTTTTAATATTTTTTCAAGCTATTTTAGTCAATAGGGTTATTGTTTCAAATCGTTTATCAAGAGAATCAGCTTTGATGGGCGCTCTTATGTATGTGGTACTTACGTCCCTTATTAGTGAAAACAATATGTTATGTCCTGCATTATTAGCCAACACTTTTGTGATTTTTGCGCTCGGCGAGGTGATGCGCTTTTATAAAGAGAGTAACGCTACTGCCATCATATTCAACACAGGTTTTTCGTTAGCCATGGCGAGTATTTTTTATCATCCGTATTTAACTTTAGTCCTTTTTGGGTTGATTTCTTTGCTGATTCTTCGGTCTTTTAAGTTAAAAGAGGTCACGCAGTATTTTTCAGGATTTTTAGTTGTTTATTTTTTTCTGTTTGTACATAGATTTTGGTTCGACATACCAGTAATTTTTTTTGAATGGATAAAAGGTATTTTTTTGAGGGTTCCTACCTTAGACCTTTCTCGTCCGATTATCTTTTATATTTCTATCGGGATTACGTTTTTGATTGTTTTATACTGTTTATTCTTATACGGAATTCTTACTTATAAAAAAGCTGTCCAAACCCAAAAAAGAATAGATTTAGTTTACTGGCTCATGTTATTTTGCGGCGTTTCAATGCTTATTTTTTCAACAGTTGCGTATACGCACCTTTTAACGTTGGCAGTACCTGCTTCCATCTTGATTGGCATCATGTTGAGTGATACTAAGCTAAAAATTTGGCCGGAGTTAGTTCATTTTACCTTACTAGCTCTCATCATCTTCGGGCAGTTCAAGTTGATAAACTTTTAAGAGATTATTAGAAAATAAGATGGAATGTGGTTAATCTTTTATTAAAAAGAACCAAAATACTATGTTTCAATGTTGTAAACCGTATTTTTGTAATCTTTTAAAGCGACTAGTCTAAAAGTGAATAAATAAAATATGTCAAATTCTTTTAATAAGTATTTTTTTGGATTCCTTTTCATTTTTGGGAATTTATATGGTTTGATGGCACAAGGAAACACGAAATCTCCTGTTCAATGGGATGTGAAGAGTAAGAAATTAGCTGATGGAAAGGTAGAAGTTACGGCCACAGCTACTATGCCACTATTGTGGAATATATACTCTCAGTTTACAGATGATAATGGACCCATACCTACTTCATTTGAAATAGATGGAAAAGAAGTAAAATTTGTAGAAAAGAGCAAAGTCATAAAAGTATACGATGAGATGTTTGAAGTCAATGTTCATAAGTTCAAAGAGACTGCTGTGTTTACTTATGTCTCTACTGCAGATGTGATAGGAAAAACTACTAGTATTACTTTTATGAGTTGTGATGGGGCACGCTGTTTGCCTCCAGTCACTTTAGATTTTGTGATAAGTCTTCTATAATTTTGTGGTACTTCATCATAGCGTGCTACATTAGCAATATCTAACAATCCATTTAATATTTACCGTATGAAATATTTTTTGATCACATTAGCGATCTTATTTAACTTAACAGCCACACAGGCCCAAGTTTTTCAGCCAGTCAAATGGAAATTTGATATAGAAAAGATCTCCGATACAGAGTACAAACTTAAGTATACGGCCAAAGTTGACAAAGGATGGACGGTTTATTCTCAATATACAGCTGACGATGGCCCTGTACCTACGAGTATTACTTATGAGAAGAAAGATGGAATAGCTCTAGTAGGCAAAGCCATCGAATCAGGATATAAGAAGGAAGGAATGGATAGCTATTTTGGTGTGAATGTTATCAAATTTACATCAGAAAAGCCTTTTGTGATCGAGCAGAAGATCAAAGTTAAGGACGCATCGAAGCCTATCTCAGGCTATCTTACCTTTATGGCCTGTGATCATGAGAAATGTTTGCCGCCATCTGATATTGATTTTTCTTTCAAGATTCCAACACCCAACGGTGCAATTGCACCTACGACCGGGTCTACAAAAGGTGCGGATGTGCTCAGTAAACCAGTTGACGTATCGGCAGAGGGTGGCAAGGTCGATACTGCATTAAATTCATCGGCAACAAATGATACTGCAAATTTGACGATTGCTGAGGTGGCTTCCAACTCGTCTCTTGGGCCTAAGATCAGTGGAGAAATAATGGACCTTAAGAATGAGAAAATAATCAGTAGTCTGATATCACCCAAGAGTGATTGTGGCGGAGCTGCGGAAACGAAATCTGGTTTTTTCTGGACATTTATTTTTGGGTTTGCAGGAGGATTATTGGCACTATTGACACCGTGCGTCTTTCCCATGTTGCCAATAACGATTAGCTTTTTTACCAAGGATACCAAACGCAAAGGCTGGGTCAACGGATTGATCTACGGATTGTCTATCATTGTGATTTATGTGGCAATAGGATTGTTGATTACCATATTTGTAGGTCCTGAAGCCCTTAATCGACTATCAACTAACTGGATCGCAAATACGCTTTTCTTTATCATTTTTGTCTTGTTTGCATTTTCATTCTTCGGATTTTATGAGATCACACTCCCTAGTAGTTGGAGCACTAAGAGTGATCAAATGGCTGACAAAGGTGGCTTGATTGGCATATTTTTTATGGCATTTACTTTGGCTTTGGTATCGTTTTCTTGTACAGGGCCCATCATTGGTTCGGCAATAGTTCAAGCAGCTACCAAAGGAGAGTATATGGGACCATTTCTAGTGATGCTGGGTTTTTCTATTGCTTTGGCACTGCCATTTGGGCTATTTGCTGCCTTTCCTGCTTGGCTAAATACATTGCCAAAATCTGGGAGTTGGATGAATTCAGTGAAGGTTGTTTTGGGATTTCTTGAATTAGCTTTGGCATTTAAGTTTTTATCTACAGCTGACTTGACTTCGCACTGGGGCATGTTAAAGTATGAAATATTTATAGGCCTTTGGATACTATTTTTCGGTGGTATGGCTTTGTATTTATTTGGGTTTATCAAGTTCCCACATGATAGTCCGCTCAAAAAATTATCACTTATGCGAATGGCTTTCGGCGCTATGGCTGCGACATTTACGCTTTATCTTTGTAGTACATTTTTGGTTAATAAAAAAACAGGTGAATACTCGTCTCTTTCTATGTTGGCGGGTCTTGCACCACCGGCCAGCTACAACTTATTTTTGCCTGCTGCTGACGTGGATCCTATCATAAAAGCTAAATTTCCGTCCTATACGATGTGTGCCAACAATATACAGTGCTTCAAAGACTATTATGAAGGTATACAGTATGCAAATGAAGTGAATAAGCCTATTCTCGTAGATTTCACTGGTCATGGCTGTGTCAACTGTCGTAAAACTGAGCAGGATATTTGGATTGATGACAGGATCAGAACCATTTTGAAAGATTC
>JANMMV010000159.1:0-3973 GCA_031373565.1 Saprospiraceae bacterium | reverse complement strand
TTCAGTATTATTTTTTAATGCCCCGTCTCCTATCGCCACATTATTTTCGCCACTTTGATTCATTTTTAAAGCGTCCCTACCTATGGCGATTTGACCTACTGAAGATGAATCAGTAAGAAGAGCATTTTCGCCAATGGCTACATTTCCGCCACCGTCTTTGTTGGATTTCAAAGCATCGTAACCAAGTGAGGTATTACCAAAACCGGATATGTTCATAGATTGAGATTCATATCCGATGCTGGTATTGTTGGAAGATGTGTTTTTTCTCAAGCTTTTTGACCCTATGGCAACATTACTATTGCCGTATTGATTGCTATATGATGCTTCATGTCCTATGGCCACATTATGGTAACCCTGTATATTCTTAGATTGAGCGAGGTAGCCTTGAGCTATGTTATAAGAACCAAAATCGGGAATAGCTGCTAGTCCTAGGTTGTTTCTCAAAGCACCTGCTCCTTGTGCAAGATTATAAGACCCGTCCACATTATTGACCAATGATGAGTCGCCCATGGCAAGATTAAAAGAACCAGTGAGATTACTATATAAACTTACAGTTCCTATTGCTAAATTAGTAACTCCACTTCGGTTGTTGTTTAAGCTATAATGTCCAATGGCAATTTGTCTATTAGTCAAAGTATCTTGACCTAATGCGAAATTGCCAATTGATATATTTTCACTTCCGTTTCGATTAGCTGACAACGATGCAGTTCCAATAGCAATATTATATCCTCCATTATTATCAACACTAGCACCGTGACCTATTGCATAATTACTACTTCCAGATTTATTAGAAGATAATGCGCCAGAACCAAAAGCTAAGTTCCAATAACCAGATTTATTTTTTTTTAATGCATAGTCTCCTAATGCATAATTTGAAGATCCTGTTTCATTCTCATATAGGGAACTATCACCGATGGCTATATTTGCATAACCAGCTTGATTATTAGCTAATGTAGCTCTACCTATGGCTATCTGACTAGAACTTGATGTATCAGATCTCAAAGCATCCCGACCTATAGCGACATTTCCATTCCCACTTCGCAGTGAATAGGCCGCTTGAGCACCCAAGGCAGTATTATCAGATCCTTTAGTAAACTGCAAACTTCCTAAGCCAACAGCTGTATTATTACTGCCCACCTTGTTTATGGTCAAAGCCAATGCCCCCAAGGCTGTATTGCCTGTACCTGAGATGTTTGCATTTAGCGTCCCAATGCCAACAGATGTATTGTATGAACCTAGGGTATTATTTGACATCGCATTTGATCCGACTGCTGTATTGTAAATTCCTTCAGACAGACCAGCACCTTGTCCATTTTTGGCCAATGCTTGATATCCTATACCTATTAGATCGCTTTTATTCCGATTGCCTCGCATGGCTCCGGCACCTATAGATACATTACGATCACCAGATGCCGCCGCAGTTGTCGAATCCACTTGCAGCGCCTGATAGCCGATCGCGACATTTTCTGATCCCATATTGCTATTAAAAAAAGCGTAGTTACCTAATGATGTATTTTTACTGCCATTGGTTAACGCATATCCAGTTTTTCGACCGATACCTATATTTTCTGATCCATCGACATTGGTATACATAGATGAATCACCAATGGCTATGTTTGTCAAACCAGCTTGATTATTGTACATTGCAGCTCTACCTATTGCTATCTGGCCTTCACTTAAAGAATCAACAAGTAAGGCATTAGATCCAATTGCAATGCTACCATTGCCGCTTTTATTCGAACCCATTGCGTAATGGCCAACCGCTATATTGTCATTTCCAATTGTATTTTCAGCTAAACTAAAGCTACCAAAAGCTACGTTTTGATTTCCAACGGTATTTTTTGTTAGGGCTATCAAACCAAATGCTTGGTTACCTTGGCCTGTGGTATTTCTCTTTAATGCTTCACCCCCGATGGCATTATTATAGATACCTTGATTATTTGTCAACGCATCTTTTCCAACAGCAACAGTGTAGACAGAACTAGAATCCTTTGCTAATGCATTAGTGCCAATGGCGACAAGATCAAAACCGAATTTGGTGGAGGATAATGTATTGTAGCCCAATGCCGTATTGCTGTGCCCTCTGCTATTTTGACTTAAACTACCTGCGCCTACAGCGGTATTTTTACTTCCTTCTAATGCCGATAGTGCATTCTGTGAGTTAAGACGTAACGCTCTATATCCAATAGCAACAATGCTATCTCTTTCTCTATTGGCTAACAATGCTTCACGACCAATCGCGACATTAAAGCTTCCAGCGTTTTGCGCATTTTCTGACCCACCACCTGGCGCAGGTAAACCCATCATTGCCCCATTGCCCAAAATTGTATTTTCAGACCCAATCGTATTATTAAATCCTGCCAAAGTACCAATAGCAGTGTTGTTATTGCCATTCGAATTTTTTAACATGGTTTTGTAACCCATAGTTACGTTACCTGTACCATTCTGATTTGTCATCATATTTTGTATGCCAAAGGCCGTATTGAAGCCTGCAACACTTGTTCTCAAATTTTGAAAACCGAAGGCTGTATTATTGCCTGAATTAATACTTTTGGCATCCATATTTTGATAGCCAAAGGTGGTAGTTGGTACCGCAACTCCAGCTTGATATTGTATCAGTCCCGCCTTTTCATTATTGACTTTAATAACTAAGTCTTGTGCATCGGTAGTACCTATAAAATTATTGGCTGAATTGGTGCCGGCATTTCCTGTCGTACTCCAGCCTGTGTTTTGATTACTTAAAGCCAACCATCCGCCAGCACTAAAATAATAAAATCCAGGTTTCTGGCCATTAGTCTGAAATACCAGTAAACCTATAGCCGGAGCAGCAATATTCGCTCGTTGGGTAGAATCCATTCTCGGTACTAGTAATCCACTATTGGTTGATGTGACGTCTAGTTTAGCTGAGTTATGCGGAGTCGCGGTCCCGATGCCTACGTTTTGGGACGAGCTGTTGTGTATCACTAACGCTGAAAATAAGATGCTCAAAATAAAATGTCTCATTTGTATTATATTTATTTGTTTTTTAAGAATTGGCATCCGATCTCCATCTTGGGTTTTTACAAGCATTGATTACAGATGTAATAATTTTGTTGGAAATTTTAACTACTATGATGGACTACCGAGATATTCATTTGATGGAAATATATCAACAAATATTTATCTTTTAACCAACACCATTCTTCGATATTGAGCAATCAACCGATTGGATTATCAAGAAGAATATTTTAGTTATTCCTTGTATTGTCCACTTTGCCCATCATACCCGATGAATCGCATGAGCGCTATAGCCGGCATTAAAATTTGCAACCGCGATCCTATATTTTATGAATCCAGCTAAAGCTGGACAAGTTTTGTAATTCGATATCAGACTGATCATTTTATGAGTGCTCGTTAATGATATTAAGATTGAAAATGCTTGATCCCGTAGGAATGAATAAACGCATAAAATTCAACCACTCTGTGGTTGTGCTACTCTACTGCTGATACCCGCTGCATTGCATGCAGCGTTATTCATATTTGATCCCTTCGAGATTGCTTAACCCATATCGATACAACCTTCATTAAAGCCTCTCAGGCTTAATTTTGAATACCCACTGTATTTCATGCAGTATTATTCATATTTGATTCCTTCGGGATTGCTTACCCCCAAAGGATTGACCTTGGGTAGCCAAAATTGCAAACTTCAATAAAGCCTGAAAGGCTTAAATATGAATAGCCATTGGTTGTACCAATGGTGATAAAATATAGGATCAAATCCAACCCAGAAAGGGTTGAACAATGGTAGGATTAAGCAAGCCCATAACGCTTAAATATTCATCATTATTTACGTTATAGGGGTGGTAAACAATAACAACCAGAAAAGGGTTAAATAAAATAAAAACATACGCAATATGAGTACCTATACCCAGATATTATATCAAATAGTCTTTAGCACAAAATTTAGAGAACGAACACTGACCAAAAATCATAG
>JANMMV010000147.1:0-5712 GCA_031373565.1 Saprospiraceae bacterium | reverse complement strand
CAATGCCATACGAGCTCTTGTCGAAACCGATCATAATCCGATCGTGTCAATCCATGATCACGGTGCAGGAGGACATTTGAATTGTCTTTCAGAATTAGTAGAAGAAAATGGTGGCATAATCAATCTAGATGCATTACCTGTGGGAGACCCTACTTTATCATTTAAGGAAATCATCGGCAATGAATCACAAGAGAGAATGGGTCTTGTCATACATGCCAAGGATGAAGAAATGATTAGAAATATCGCCGACCGAGAGCGCGCACCAATGTACGTAGTCGGTGAAATAAGCGATGATCAGAAGTTTGTAATTCGGTCTACTCAAGCGGATGCGTCACCTATTGATCTAGGTATCGATGATCTCTTTGGCAATAGCCCCAAATTGATTATCACTGATTCGACCTCGACAAAAATATATCGATCAACACAAGTTGACGCGACAAAAATACATGAGTATCTGGAGCAAGTACTTCGTCTAGAATCTGTAGCGTGCAAAGATTGGCTTACTAACAAGGTTGATAGATGCGTGGGCGGCCGTGTAGCAAAGCAACAGTGTTGCGGTGAGATTCAGCTTCCCCTCAATAATTGTGGCGTTATGGCTTTGGATTTTGATGGGACGCACGGTATTGCTACATCGATCGGCCATGCCCCGATAAGCGCTTTAATAGATCCTGCTGCGGGCAGCAGACATGCGATAGCTGAGGCGCTTACAAATATTATTTGGGCACCATTGGCGGAAGGTATCAAATCGGTTACCTTGTCTGCAAACTGGATGTGGCCTTGCAAAAACCCAGGTGAAGATGCACGTCTTTATGCCGCTGTAGAAGCATGTGCAGATTTTGCCATTAAACTAGGAATCAATATTCCAACAGGTAAAGACTCGCTGTCAATGAAGCAAAAGTATCGAGATCAAGACGTCTTGGCACCGGGAACAGTTATTATTTCAGCGGCAGGACATTGTAGTGATATCAATAAGGTCATCGAACCAGTACTCAAACCAAATGCAGGATCTATCTATTATATAAATATGTCAGCTGACCGACATCAGCTCGGGGGATCTTCTCTTTTTCAAGTTTTGAATACTGTCGGTGAAAAATGTCCTGATGTACTCGATGTAGATAGGATGATTCACGTTTTTAATACTGTTCAAGAACTTATCAAGCGAGATGCAATCGCCGCTGGTCATGATGTAGGCAGTGGAGGCTTGATCACGACATTATTAGAGATGTGTTTTCCTTCTCATCAGGTAGGGGCCAATTTGGCCCTTGACAAAATCGGTGATTCCTTACCTGTGGAAGTACTATTTGCGGAAAATGTAGGTATCGTCATCCAAGCGACAAGTGGACAAGATAGCGATATCGAATCGGCCCTTCGTGGATATGCTATTAAAATTGGAAATGCAAATGTTGGTAAAAATGTAGAAATAAAACTAAGTGGCGCTGATTCTCTGTTGGAATTCGACATTGCTAAATATCGAGATATCTGGTACGAAACATCTTATCTTTTTGATTGTAAACAGTCTGGCACAACTAAGGCCAAAGAGCGATATGAAGGTTATAAAAGTCAAGTCTTGCAATACCAATTTCCTGCCCACTTTACAGGAAAGCTTCCTCTGATTCCGACAAAGAAGCCCATTGCTGCGATCATCCGTGAAAAAGGAAGTAATTCAGAGCGAGAATTGGCGCATGCTTTATTCTTGGCTGGATTTGAAGTTAGAGATGTACACATGACGGATTTAGTAACTGGACGTGAGACTTTAGAAGATGTTCAATTTTTGGGTGCTGTCGGAGGATTCTCAAATTCTGATGTCTTAGGTTCTGCCAAAGGTTGGGCAGGATCATTTAAATACAATGAAAAAGCACGAAAAAGCATCACAAACTTTTTTGCAAGACAAGATACTTTATCTGTAGGCATTTGTAATGGTTGCCAATTATTTGTCGAGTTAGGATTAGTATATCCTGAACACGATATCATGCCTAAGATGTTGCATAATGATAGCCGCAAACACGAGAGTGCATTTACTTCTGTGGTGGTCCAAGACAATTCATCAGTCATGTTGAGCTCCCTTTCAGGAAGTACACTTGGTGTGTGGATATCGCACGGTGAAGGCAGATTCTCATTGCCAAAATCAGAGAAGGACTATCAAATCGTTGCTAAATACGGATATGCAGCATATCCTGCCAATCCCAACGGTTCGGATAATAATACGGCGATGATGTGCAGCTCAGACGGTCGTCATTTAGTTATGATGCCACATATCGAGCGATCCATGTTTCAGTGGAACTGGGCATACTATCCTGATGGAAGACGAGATGAAGTGTCACCATGGCTAGAAGCATTTGTCAATGCGAGGGAGTGGGTAGTAAGTGTCGAGTTAACTGTGAGATGTTAAATTCTGTCTGATTCGATTTACTGGATTAGTTATATAAGAGTTACATCTTCAACAACTGACGAATGTGGGTAATTGAAATTATCTCTAATAACAATGTCATAAACAACGTTATAGTATTTAATTCAAATTATGCAGGCAATGTTGGCCAAAATATCATATCATTTGAAGGCAGGGGAAATGGTAGTGAAGTGAATTATCGATGCGAGTGTCACCAATGTACTTATGACTGTGTATTAAGGAAAATTTACAATGTAAGAGAATGTGATGGAAATTTTTGCACCGCGTGCTCTATTATAGTATCTGTCATCTCTACTAACGGCACTGAATTTATTGGTTAGTCAAGAATAATATTTGTAAACAATTAAGATATAATATAATGAATAATTTAATTTTGTTAACCCTGATATTGGTATCGAATTCAATTTTCGGGCAAGTTTATACAATTGATTGGGCAGCAAATGATCAACAAAAAGTAAAAATTACACTTAATGATTCAAGTCGTTCGCTTCTAATTGTCCGAAAAGAGTATGGTGACACATATGCAGGTAAGGTCTTAGACAAATATTCACTTACTTTAGTTGGAGATTTTGAAAAATGTGAAAATAGTACTGAATATAATCTTGATTATGTGAAGTATAACTATTTCTTAGTTTCATTTACACCAACAGTGACTTCATTATATCTAGATAAATTGCTAGACCCCAGCGTTTCACAAGGTAAATTGGGATTTGGATTCGAAGCAACTGGAAATGCAAATTCAAGAGGACTAGGCGATATTACTTATTGGTGTGACTGCGGTGGCGATAGCAATTCTGGGCGAGGAGAGTGTGTTTCTTCCTTAAATAGTGGAGTAATAAAGTGTGTTTCAACAGGGTGTACTGAATGTATAGGTACAGTAATTGAGCACTCTAGAATCATATCGGGTGGTATATTAATACAAACTTTAAAAGAAACCATAGGATATGATGATCAAACTAGATTATAAATTAACTATGTATTTATTCAAGTTTTGGATTTTGACACTACTTTTGCTCCAACAATCCACCCAGGAGTGCCTAAAAAATATATGTAAAACCTAAATATCTAATCAACTGCTGTAACTTTTGATAGTAATGTGTCCTCCGTAGTCAATGAGGTAATTTTTCTTTAAGAAGTCCATAAACCCATGTGCCTGCGATAGCGCTAAGGAGAGTTATCAAGACGACAGAAAAACCAGAGCCAATTTGTGCGTACAAAGGTCCTGGGCAAGCACCGGTAACAGCCCATCCAAAACCAAAAAGCGTACCACCGATAATGTGACCTTTGGTGAAAGGTTTTTCTGCAAATCGGATTTTTTCTCCATCAACGGTTTTGATATCATATCTCTTAATCAGAAAAACAGAAATAACACCGACTAGTACAGCACTTCCTATCACACCATACATATGAAAAGATTGCAGTCTAAACATTTCCTGTATCCTGAACCAACTGATGATTTCGGCTTTTACAAATACGATACCGAAGGCAATGCCTACGATCAAATACTTAACATTGTCATACCAAGAGATATTGGGTTCTTTCACGGATAAATCTGGTTGAATTATTTTTGACATAACAGAAATATTAAATAGATAAAATATATGGGAGAATAAAATTAGCCATCACGAAACCTCCCAGCATAAAGCAACATGTAGCTACCAAAGATGACCAGCTTAAGGTCGACAAACCCATAATAGCGTGGCCACTCGTACAGCCATTAGCATATCGTGTTCCAAATCCGATCATAAATCCACCGACAACGATCATAAAAAAACCTTTTAATGTGAATAAGCTAGCCCACGAAAACAGTTGAGTAGGTAACAATCCACCAATGTCGGTTATGCCATACGCGGCTAGTTCTGAGACTAATTTGGGATTTATATTTATTGGTAATGGATTACCCAATAATTGTACAGCGATAATTGCGCCCAAAAAAATGCCCAAAACGAAAGCTAGATTCCATGTTTCCTTTTTCCAATCATATTGAAAGAAGGGAATTTTGGCCGGAATGCAAGCGGCACAGATATGTCTAAGTGACGAACTAATACCAAAAGATTTGTTACCGATAATCAATAATGTTGGTACGGTAAGGCCTATCAGTGGTCCTGCCACGTACCAAGGCCAAGGTTGTTTTAATAAGCTAATGATATCCATAAATTAATTGTTTGAGTGTATTGATTAAAGAAGCAAGCCATTTTAGCTGCTGCGGATCGATAATAGCGGCTTCTCTACCCGAAGAAATATAATAAGTACCCTTCGCTAAACAACCCGTATATATTTGCTCTATTGGCATTTCTAGGATAATTATTTGATGTATATTAACAGCAAAACTAAGCCTCTGGAATGAAATTATTGAGCAAAATACAAAGAATTGTGAAAATGCGCCAATAGATATCTAATCCTTTTCCTTTAAATGATAATCTATCTTGTATTACCGCTTTCCAAAACTATCAATCGCCGCCCTTATTGATCCATGAGACAAGAGCAAGGCTTTGGCATCATCATAAGAAAGTCCTGTTTTTTCTACAACCATATTGACACCACGATCTACAAGCTTATCATTCGATAGCTGCATATCTACCATACGATTGCCTCGAACGCGACCGAGCTTGATCATAACACCTGTCGTGATCATGTTAAGAACGAGCTTTTGAGCAGTACCTGATTTCATACGTGTACTCCCAGTGACATATTCGGGTCCTACTACAACTTCGATAGGATAATCAGCTTCTACCGAAATGGGCGAATGTGGATTGCAAGATATACTTCCTGTTACTATTCCATGTGCTCTAGCGATCTTTAGTCCATTGATAACGTACGGCGTTGTGCCTGAAGCAGCAATGCCTACAAGAACATCAGCATTAGAAATATTATGAGCAGATAGATCAATCCATGCCTGATCGGGATTGTCTTCTGCATTCTCAACGGGATTGCGAAGCGCCGTGTCGCCACCTGCTATAAGGCCGATCACCCATGTTTTAGGAACACCGTATGTTGGTGGGCATTCCGACGCATCAAGCACGCCCAAGCGCCCACTTGTACCTGCGCCAATATAGAAAAGTCTTCCACCTTGGCTCATTTTTGCGTATACTACGTCTACTAACCGTTCAATGGCAGGAATTTCAGCAGCAACAGCATAGGCAACTTTTTGGTCTTCATTATTAATATCGTTTAGAATCTCAAGTGTCGATTTTTGCTCAAGATTATCGTATAATGATGGTGATTCGGTGATCCGCATGAGAGAGATGTTTAAGATTTTGTAGCGCGTGACGAGATCATCCACAAACCGATGAAAGTAATCAAAC
>JANMMV010000145.1:0-14053 GCA_031373565.1 Saprospiraceae bacterium | reverse complement strand
ACAATAGCTATTATTGATCGTACTACGTGCCACCTAAGCTCTTCAAGATGATCAAGAAAGCCCATCTCTTCGGTTTCATCTTGGCTTTTATCAGACTTTTTGTTGAGAAAATTGGTTAAGAATCCTGCCATTCTATCTTTTAATAATGCCGCAAAGATAACTTAATATATGGATAAAAAGTTGATTTTATCAATCTTATAGACCAAATCAAAGCGATAAGCCGTGGTTTATGCGAGAACTTTTACAATCTAAGGTAGAAATGAGAGATTTTTGTAATACGTTTTGTGCACAAAACGATATAAATACCTTAGTTTTGCCACATGAATTTTTCATCTAAAGTACTCGAAGATGCAGTCAACGCGCTGTCCGCTCTACCAGGAGTAGGCAAAAAATCTGCATTGAGACTCGCCCTTCACCTGGTACAGGACAATACATCAAAATCGGAAAAGATCTCGCATGCGCTAGCGAAGTTGGCAACAGACATTAAGGAATGCAAAGTCTGTCACAATCTTGCAGATCATGATATGTGTGAGATATGTTTACTTCCTGCTCGCCAAAATCACACCCTATGTATCGTCGAGTCGGTGAGAGATGTGATGGCTATAGAAGATACTCAACAGTTCAACGGAAGATATCATGTACTTGGCGGCATCATTTCTCCACTAGAGGGAGTAGGTCCCGGGGATATTAATATCGATACCTTGATAGAAAGGATCAAAACTCAGTCAATTGACGAAGTTATTATGGCCATTAGCCCTACGATTGAAGGAGAAACGACTATTTATTATATTTCAAAATTGCTCGCTTCGTTACCCGTTAAAATTAGCATTATTGCTCGTGGTGTATCGTTTGGAGGGGATTTGGAATATGCGGATGAACTTACTTTGGGTAGATCTATTACATCTCGAATCCCTTATCAATCGCAATCGTAGCACTTCAAAATACCCAAATCGACAAATGGGCAAATTTGCATTTAACAAATTACTATCTTTGCCTCGATGGCAGAACTAATCAACAAATCTACAACATCCAATAGTTATAAGTTTGACATCGGCATTGTCATCGTTAGCTACAATGTCATGCATTTCCTATCGCAGACATTAAAAAGTATTTATGCTTCTCAATTTGATGGTCTTGATATTGAAGTTTGGGTAGTAGATAATGACAGCGTAGATAGTTCGCTTGATATGGTCAGAACACAATTTCCACAAGTAAATGTGATTGCAAATGATCAGAATGTAGGATTCTCTGCTGCCAATAATCAAGCTATTGTGAAGATGAATAGTAAATATGTCTTACTACTCAACCCTGATACGATACTTTCGGAGCAAACCTTGATTTTGAGTCATGACTATTTAGAAAAACATCCAGAAGTGGGTGCGCTAGGACCTAGAATGATCGATGGAGCAGGAAAGTTTCTTCCCGAATCCAAGCGTCAATTGCCTAATGCATGGAATTCGTTTTGCAAATTGACGTATTTGTCTGACCTATTTCCTAGTTCAAAATGGTTTAGTGGTTATAATTTGGGTTATTTGACTGAAAATCTTACCGCTGAGATCGATGTACTTTGCGGTGCTTTTATGATGATACCTCGAGCTGTTTTAGATAAGGTCGGTTTGCTTGATGATGCGTTTTTCATGTATGGCGAAGATATTGATTTGTCTTATAGAATCCAGAAGGCAGATTTTAAAATTATCTATTTCCCTGAGACAACGATTATCCACTTTAAAGGAGAGAGCACAAAAAAGTCAAGTCTAAACTATGTAAAGATTTTCTACGGAGCGATGGACATATATGTCAAAAAGCACTTCGGCGAAAGTACCATCTTTTCTCGGTTGTTGAGTTTAGCAATATTTCTTAGAGCAGCTATTGCAGCCATTTTTGGCGTAGGCAGGGGCTGGATTAGGCCCGTATTAGATGTTGCTTTTATTTGGATGGGACTACATGCCATCAAATATCTTTGGGCAGTTTATCATTTTGAAAATCAGTTTTACTACGAGGGCACTATTATAGGTTATTTCATCATAGCGTACACGTTTATTTGGATTTTGGGCGGCTATATCAATGGTTGGTATAGTGCAGGTCATAAACGTTTATCTGTTGCTAAATCGATTGCTTATCCCACGATCATCTTACTCGTAATCTACGGTTTGTTACCAGAGGAGATGCGCACCAGTCGAGCCATATTATTGTTTGGTAGTTTATGGGCTATGCTTGTGATGGTTTGTAATGCTTGGTTAGCCACATTTTTATCTAAAGCAGCTACTAAAAGCATAGCCATCGTTGGGAGTCAAGATGCGATAGAACACATCAAGAATACGATTTCACACAATCAAATTAAAGTTGAGCAGTACTATTATATTAGCCCAAGCGATTTGTATGACCCAACGTTGTACATCAACGACTTAGATCATCTCAATTCATTGATTAAGCCCTTAAAAATCAACGAAGTGATTTATGCGAGTAGTAATCTAACTACAAAAGATATCATCCAGTCTATGACGTCCATTACATCTCCAATTGATTTTAGAATAGCGGGTGACGAACTCATGCATATCATCGGGAGCCAATCAAGACATATGCAAGGAGACTCTTATGGCGTTAATATCAAATATAACCTTTCGGAATCACATCTACAGGTTGGAAAAAGATGTATTGATATCATCGCATCACTTATTATGTTTACGATGTCACCTATATTATGGCCTATTCATTTTTTTAAAAAAGAGTTTTGGAAAAATATTTTTGATGTCATATCTGCCAAGAAAACTTGGGTAGGGTACGGTGGTGATAAAAAAGACTGGGGTTTTCTGCCGTCTCTTCGACCTGGTGTTATCAAAGCGCCCTATGTTAAGCGCTTTGTAAACCCTGCGCCAGATTTCTTTTTTCAAGGTAATCTAGACTACGCAAGAAATTACACTTTGTGGAATGATGTTTTAACTATTGTAAATCAATCATTTAAAATTAGCCAACACTAAGCTATGGAAGATGTACACTTTTTTTAGTGTTGATCTTTTTTTTAGGAACAAACTACTTGTAGTTACTGACACATATAGCACGAATACCGCTAACTTGTCCGATCTATTTACCCCAAAATGGATAGTCAAAGCAAGGACTTAAATGCGACAATCTACTATGTGTATGGCACTGTATGTATTGATAAAATAGTTGTAAAGGAAATTTACTGCTAGCGTAGCTGGATCATTAGGAATTTGCAGATAATGATAATTCCCCCATTTGATTAGTGGTCGTTTGACAAAAAGGTTATAACTTTGCGCCTTTTATTGCCAAAACACAGACTTTTATAATTAGATTATGTTAAGACAAGAGCAAATTTTTTCCTTTACCCCTGCTAAAGAATACAGCAAAAGAGTCGCTTAATTCTCAATGGAGTTTTCGATCGACCAATCTTTAAAGATATATAGTGGAGGGTTGGGCTTCCTTGCAGGTTCGCATATGAGATCTGCATTCGAACTAAAGCAAAATCTAGTGGGTATAGGTATGCTTTGGAAATGTGGATATTATGATCAAGTAAGAGATCATGATGGTACTATGAAATCTGTGTACACCCAGAAAAACTATTCGTTTCTTAAAGACACAGGGATCATATTTCCTATTAAAGTCCATGCAGCCACCGTTTTTGTCAAAGCATTTCTGCTTGAGCCAGAAACATTTGGGACGGCGCCCGTCTTTTTACTTTCGACTGATATTCCGCAGAATGATGAATTGGCAAGATCGATTTGCTTTCGCTTGTATGATTCTAATGTGTCGACACGTATTGCTCAGTCTATTGTTTTGGGCATAGGTGGAGCTACATTACTTGATATTTTGAATATGCCAGCCGATATTTATCATATGAATGAAGGCCATGCATTGCCTTTCTGTTTCTATTTGTATGCCAAATATGGATATATGCATGAAGTGCAAAAGAGAGTCGTGTTTACGACCCACACGCCTGAAGTAGCTGGTAACGAAGAACACGATTTTGATCTTCTTTCTCGTATGTCATTTTTCAACGGTATCGAAGATAGTGAGGTGAGAACCATACTTGGGATTAAAGGTAATAGGTTGAATTACACTTTGAGCGCGCTCAAATTTGCTAAAATAGCCAACGGAGTGTCTCAAATGCACGGTGAAGTTTCTAGAGAAATGTGGAATGATTCTGAAGGTATTTGTGAGATTAAAGCTATTACGAATGCCCAAAACAAAAAATATTGGCACGACCCCGCTTTAGAGCTTGCCTATGAGAAAAATGACGATAAAGCACTTATGGCTCGTAAAAGCGAGATGAAAAAAGAGCTTTTCAAGGTGGTGGCAGACCAGACTGGTAAGCTTTTTGATCCAGAAGTATTGACCTTAGTATGGGCAAGAAGATTTGCCGGCTATAAAAGAGCTGATCTGATAGCAGAAGATGTAAAGAGGTTTAAAGAACTAGTCACAAACGCAAAATATCCTATCCAGATTATTTGGGCAGGAAAACCATATCCTGAGGATTATGGAGCGATTCACACGTTCAATCACTTGATAGAGTTGACAAAAGATATGCCCAACTGTACAGTATTGACGGGTTATGAACTAGGATTGAGTGCGCTTCTCAAAAAGGGATCCGATATGTGGCTCAATAACCCAAAGCTATATCGTGAAGCATCAGGAACGAGCGGTATGACAGCTGCGATGAATGGATCTGTCAATTTTTCTATTCCTGATGGATGGATTCCAGAATTTTCAATTCACGGGGTGAATAGCTTTTTGGTAGAGCCTGTAGATCGAGCACTTTCCGTTGAAGATCAAAATAAAATGGAAGCTGACCGAATACATGAAGTACTTACTAAAGAAATATTGCCAATGTATTATGATCAACCTAAAAAATGGGCTGACGTAGTTAAAAATGGCATGAAAGATGTTTCTCCTGCTTTTGAGTCAGGTCGAATGGCAGAGGAGTACTACAAGAAGTTATTCAACATCACTGTTGAAGCACGGGAGCATCAACTGGCGTAAGAAACAACAATAAATGACGATTTGTCGCATTTAAATGTAGAATTATTTGACGAAATATAGAGAGATCGTCAAAATTAATATTATCTTTGCGGCGCTATTTGCAGATCCTTGAGTTTTGCAAGATTGGTTTACTTAAAAATTTAAAAAAATGGCAGCTTACTTAACAGAAGAAAAGCAAAATGAAATTTTCGCAGAATATGGTGGCTCTGCTACAAATACTGGATCTATTGAGGGTCAGGTAGCATTGTTTACATACCGTATCAAATCATTATCAGAACACCTTAAAGACAACAAGCACGATAATTCTTGCAAAAGAACGATGTTGACGCTTGTAGGAAAGAGAAAAAGATTGTTGAAATATCTAGCAAGTAGAGATATTAGCAAATACAGAGCGCTTATTGATAAGCTTGGTATTAGAAAGTAATAGTAGAAAGGAGCGGCAGAATTGTCGCTCTTTTTTTTGTCCCTACGCCATATCTTATTGGATTGTAATAGTCGCTGAAGGCCATTTTTTATTCTATTGAATATGTCGACGTACTAGATCTGATAAGTCATACGTTTTCGGTTTGTAGAAATGGTCATTTCTAGTTTACTTATCAAATTTCTTTGTATATTCGCTATCTAAAATGTCGCAACTCATGTCCTATTCTATTAGACTAACCATCATTTGCTTATGCTGCGTGATCTTTTCATGTAAATCCGGCAATAATCCGGACATGATCATTTACAACGGAGAAGTTTATACGCTTGACGCTAAAACACCAAATTGTCAAGCAATAGCTATAAAGGATGGTAAGATCCTTGCGATAGGGGATGATGTAAGCATCAAAAAACTACGAGGTTCGTCTACCGAGATGATAGATGCAAAAGGCCAATTTGTGATGCCCGGATTTATTGAAGGCCATGGGCATTACGCTGGTTTGGGCTATAGTTTGATCAATCTCAATTTTTTAAAATCTAGGAGCTGGGAAGATATCGTTCAGTTAGTTGGTCAAAGAGCTAAGGAAGTCAAAGCGGGTGAGTGGATCATTGGGCGTGGATGGCACCAAGAAAAGTGGGATAGCATTCCTTCTCGCCATATTCATAATTATCCATTCCATCAAAGTTTGAGTAATGTTTCTGCTGATAATCCGGTTGTTTTGTATCATGCCTCGGGACATTCATTGTATGCAAATAAAAAAGCAATGGATCTAGTCGGTATTACGCGCGAATCTGCATCTCCTGTAGGTGGAGAAATAGTAAGAGATGCAATGGGAGACGCTATCGGCGTTTTTGAAGAAAGAGCGATGACTCCTTTTAGAGAAAAATACAAGGAATATCAAGCATCGCTCAATCAAAAGTCGCTAGATTCTATTTGGCACAGTGCTATTTTGAAAGCGGAATATGAATGTCTACGCAAAGGGATCACTTCGTTTCAAGATGCAGGTTCGCGCTATGAGGAGCTCACAAAATATGAGAAGCTTGCCCAGGATCACAAACTAAAAGTTCGATTGTGGGTTATGGCTAGACACAGTGCCGAAGAATTGGAAGGAAAGATAGGATCTTATAAGAAAATCAATGTGGGAGATCATTTTTATACATGTAATGCTATCAAATCAGAAGTAGATGGAGCTCTCGGAGCTTTCGGTGCTTGGTTATTGAAGCCTTATGACGACAAACCTGGATTCGTAGGTCAGAATACCACCGATATTTATGATGTCAAAAAAATAGCAGATATTGCGAGCAAAAATGAAATGCAGTTCTGTGTTCATGCCATCGGTGATAGAGCCAATAGGGTAGTGCTAGATATTTATGAAGGAGTGCTAAGCTCATCAACGAAAAAAGACCATCGTTGGAGAATCGAACATGCACAACATCTAGATCCAGCAGATATTCCACGATTTAGCAAGAACAAGATCATAGCTTCTATGCAGGGTATACATTGTACTTCTGACGCGCCTTTTGTCCAAAAACGTCTTGGAAAAGAAAGAGCAAAAATAGGCGCATATGCATGGAGATCACTGCTCGACAACGGTGTCATTATAGCCAATGGAACTGATGCGCCAGTTGAAGATGTTGACCCTTTATTGAGCTTTTACGCATCTGTGACCCGTAAGCGTGCCGACACTGGATTTGAGTTTTATACGGAGCAAGCAATGACGCGGGCGGAAGCGATCTATTCCTACACTTTGGGCAATGCCTTTGCGGCATTTGAAGATACTTTTAAAGGTTCCTTATCAATTGGTAAAGTTGCAGATATCGTTATACTAGATAAAAATCTAATGACATGTAAAGATGACGAGATTCTAAAAACTAAAGTTAAAATGACTATTACTAATGGCGTAATTCATTATAAATCCTAGTAGATGATGATGCAAATAATACATGCGTTTGGTGCGTTAGGAGAGTCAGTTTTTTATAATCATAAAGGATTTTTAGCATATTTGAGCAAAGCAGTTATATTATCATTATTGGTAGTGTCGGGGTTGGTCTTTGGTGGGTGGAAAATGGTCGAATCACTTGGAGATTATGTTACAAAATTGATACCAGGGACTTGGGCTTATGAGTCACTTACTATATCAATAGTTTCCTTTTTGATATCTTCAGTTGTTGCTTTTGTTTTATTAAAATACATAGTTCTGATCATTTTGGGGCCTTCGCTATCCAATATTTCTAGTTATGCGGAGTCGACCGACAAACCTGTTTCACAATATGGCTTAGGATCTATAAGCAGGTCTATTCTGATCACACTTCGAAATATTTCTAAGGAAATAGGGTACACAGCTATCTTACTATTATTAAGTTTCATTCCGTTTGTTGGATTCTTTGCTTTGACAATGATTTTTGTATTGCAAGCTTATTATGCAGGGTGTGGCGTTTTTGATTATTACCTTGAGAGGTACCATAGTTATAGCGAAACCATACTAGTCTGTAAAAAAAATAGATACGCCGCTTTCGCCATCGGTACAGTTTTTGTTTTGTTGCTTCTTATTCCTGTTATTGGGGTTGTCATTGCTCCTTACATAACGACTGTTGCGGGCACTAAGTATTTTGAGAGGTACGGAAGTGCGGCATAGTCGACTTTGAAAAAAGTAATTGTGGCAAATGTTATGTTTTTAAAAGCACTTTTTCGTACCCTGAACAGGGCAACAATCAGTATTATGTGCAATTTGTAAAATTCATGTTCACATTTCAACTTGACTTTTTGGCTAGAAATAGCTTATCTTTGCGCATTATTTCTAAAAGTTAATGAGTAAAAAAGGAAGAGTACTTGTCGCCATGAGTGGTGGAATAGATAGTACAGTAGCGGCAATGATGCTACACGAAGAAGGATATGAAGTCGTCGGTATCACCATGAAAACATGGGATTACGCCAGTGCTGGTGGTTCGAAGAAAGAGACAGGATGTTGCTCTTTGGACTCAATCAATGACGCCCGTCAAGTCGCTGTGCATATGGGTTTTCACCATTTCATTGTTGACATTAGAGAGGAGTTTGGCGATTACGTCATTGATAATTTTGTTGAAGAATATATTGCTGGTCGAACACCCAACCCGTGCGTGCTTTGTAACACGCATATCAAGTGGTCAGCTTTGCTTAAGCGTGCTGATGCTATGGATTGTGAATTTATTGCTACGGGACATTATGCTGTGATTCAAGAACATCTTGGCCGGAAATATATTTCGAAGGGCAAAGACGACCGCAAAGACCAATCCTATGTTTTGTGGGGCTTGGACCAAGCATGTCTCGATCGGAGTAACTTTCCGTTAGGAGGTTTTACCAAGCCCGAAATTCGTCAAATGGCCAAGGACTATGGTTACGATGAGTTGAGTAAGAAGGCCGAGAGTTATGAAATCTGTTTTGTCCCTGATAATGATTACCGAGGATTTCTCAAACGCCGAGTAGAAGGTCTTGAGGAACGAGTGGCAGGAGGCAATTTTGTAGATAAGAATGGCGTTATACTGGGGACACACGATGGATATCCGTTTTACACTATTGGCCAACGAAAAGGCCTCGGCGGTGGCTTTAAAATACCTATGTTTGTTACCGATATTCTACCAGAGACTAATACTGTAGTTGTAGGCGAAGTGGATGATTTGATTAGAAATGGGATGACTGTAGGTCAGATCAACATGATGAAGTACGAAAATATAACCGACGGGATGGAAGCTATTACGCAAGTGAGATACAATGATAAAGGTGTCTTAGCATCCTTAAAAAACGAAGGTGGTAAAATCAATGTCAATTTTTACGCTAATGTACGCGGTATAGCACCGGGACAATCGGCAGTTTTTTATGAAGGCGACGATGTGATTGGTGGTGGAATAATAGAGCGAAGCAATGCATAATGCTCGCTGCTAAGTTTATGAGTTAAAAGCAAATATTTATAAATGAAAAATCTAATGTATTGTTGTGTTTTGGCTTTCTTAGCATTTTTTGTCTGTAGTTGTGGAAACGAGATAGAAACGGCCGACAAGTCCGCATTCAAATATGCTTACTTTCCACTCAATATCGGTAGCACATATGTTTATGACAGCGACAGTATTCTGATCGGTAATGGAGGATTGTACAGGGACACGTTTCAGAGTCAGATTAGAGAAATTGTAAAAGATAGCTTCAGATCAGCTGACAACCAATTATTATATAGCATCGATCGACATTTCAGACGGAATAGCAATGATGATTGGAGTCCTATCAATCGTTGGGTAGCCTCAACTAATGCTAACTTTGCATTTCGGACTGAAGAAAACCTAAAATTCATCAAACTAATTTTCCCAACAGAATTAAATACAAGATGGGATGCAAATAAGTTTTTTGATGTAAATCAAAAGATTGTAGTGGGCAGTGAACTGATGGCTATTTATCCAAGCTGGAAGTCAAAAATCGAGGCGATTGATGGAAAGTTTACCATTCAAAACGCAGAATATCCGACGATCCAAGTCAATCTTGTAGATTTTAATTCTACCATACAATTTCGCAGAGGTAACGAATGGTATGCTGATGGCATTGGGCTTGTGCGAAGAGAGATAGCTGTGTACGATGGGGATAATACTCGACCAGGGGATCCGTGGGAAGTCAAAGCTAAAAAAGGGTTGGTTCATAAATTAGTTTTGAGAGAATTTACAAAATAGATGGCAACTGAGTACGTAAAGATTGGGTCAATACTCAAGCCGACAGGCATTTCAGGAGAAGTGAAAGTCGATCCAGATGAAAGTTTTGAGAAAGATTTTTACAAGGCAAAACATTTTTTTCTACTAATCAATGGTGATTATGTGCCTTATTTTGTTGAGTACGTTAAGGATATTAATCATTTTGTGATCAAGTTTGAAGATATCGATACGCCTGAGCAAGGCGTCATTTTATCTCTTAAAGATGTTTATATGCGTGAAAGTGATATATCATCTAAAACATATAAAAATCAAAAACAAAAGTCTGAGTGGATAGGGTATACCATCGTTAATCAGGATGAAGTAATAGGAGCTATTGATGAAATTATCATGTTTCCACAACAGATTATGGCACAAGTTACTCATAATGGGATTGAGAAGCTCATACCTTTGGTGGATGAATGGATTGAGAGTTTAGACCAGCGTAAAAAAACGGTAAAGATGTTGTTGCCAGACGGTTTACTAGATATATAAGATAATTTTACAACTGTAAATTTATGACATAAAGTTATTATGGTTATTAATAAATAGAGTTGTTAATATAATCTGTGTCTATCATTATATTGTATATCTTTGTTTTACCTAAATAATGTTTTACTATCTTGAAAGTATTAGTTGTATATATCTTCCTGCTTATTAATTTTCTACTAATTAATCAATTAGCTGGACAGTCATTTTACATCAAACCCATGTTTGGCTCTTCATATTACCAAGGTGATTTAGCTCCTAAACCATTCAACTTTAGTTTTGGTCCTGGCAATATGGCTTATGGAGTTAGCGTCGGAAAGCCTATCAATAATTATGTAACGATTTATGGTAGGTATTTGCATGGTAGGATTTCAGCTGACGATAGATTTGCTGATGGTACGCGAAAAAACAGAAACCTTAACTTTGTCTCTAATATTGATGAAGTATCTTTAAGTATGGAGTTTGAAATAAATAGGATTTGGAAATCACTAAATAAATACAATCTTCGACTTTTTATGAATGCCGGAGTGGGTGTAACATTTTTCGATCCCAAGACCTTGTTTGAAGGTGAATACATTCATCTCCAGCCATTAGGTACTGAAGGGCAATTTTTACCATCTTCTTCATTGAAACCTTATAGCCTTAATACGCTGGTTTTACCTATCGGTGGGAATCTTGAATTTCCACTTAATAGAAGAGTCCACTTTGGTTTAGAAGCTAGATCTGTCAAGACTTCAACGGACTATTTAGATGATGTTAGCGGTACTTATCCTGATTACTATGAAATGTATGAGTCTGGAAATATTGCAGGAGCGCTACTAACGAATCGATCTGGTGAGTTACTAGGTTCTACACAACCGGTCAATAGAGCGGGAGAAATTAGAGGCAATAAAGACAACAAAGACTGGTACGCCCAAATTGGACTTTACCTGAAAATCGCTATAGGTAAGTTAAGGTAGGCTTAATGTACTGTTTTGGGTAGGTAAAAATAGCTTTGATTTTTTAGTATTTTGCTCTATCTATCAAGGCGGCATAGGTCACATCTTGCGCTAAGATTTCTTCATTTCCATACATGATGATATGTTCTTTGGCTCGTGTCAATGCGACATTAAGTTTACGATCGGTACCGTCGCTCGATAGTGAAACTAATGAATCTAACTGCGATAGTCTATTTACACAAAATGAGATAATTATGATATCTCGCGCCCCACCTTGATAACGTTCTACAGTATCTATGGTAATGAAATCTAATAAATCAGCTGCTTCACTCTTCTCCATTTTATTTCGTATCAAAGCTAATTGCGCTCTGTATGGAGCGATGATCCCGATACTATCTTTAGTTAGCGGCTTATTATTCGATTCGTAGATTTTTCTTAATGATAAGATGGTGTTAACAATTTCATCAGCTTCTATTTCATTTGTTTTCCAGTTGGTTTCTAGGGACACTGCTGTAGGGAAAAACGTCATTCTTTGTTTTAATAAAATACTATCGCTCTTGTTTTCCAAAAAGACAGATGATGTTTGTTTTGTGTTTCCACTTAATACCTGCAATTGATCATTATAAAAATATTGGTTTGGGAAAGCCATTAGATCTTTATGCATTCTACCTTGTTCGCTCAATATGCCTATTCTTGAAGTATCGCCCCTGGACATAGATTGTAAATAGAGCCTTTCAAACAATGAATCCCTTGTATCCAATATGCCAAGCGAGGTTAATTTTTCATCGTGGATCAGGGTTTCTTGTTTGTTTTGCACGACTACCGCAGGCAGTTGCCTATGGTCACCGATTAGAACAAATTTTTTGAAACGGTGCAGAAAACCTACTAGCAAAGGCTCAATAATTTGAGAAGCTTCATCTATAATGGCAATATCAAATTCCTTGATTGCAAAGACATCAGGTCTATTAATAATACTGGAAACGGTAGATACGTAAATCCTATGATTGTTAACTAAATCGAGTACGTCTTGTCGGCGTTTTATATGTTTTACGCGTTCGTCAAGAAGGTAGGGGACAAATTTTTCTTGCGTACTTGTTGACGAACCTAGCCTGATGACTTGCTGATGACATTCTTCATCTATGGATATGATCGCCTCTGTTATTTCATCGACTGCCCGATTAGTGTAGGCAAGTAGCAAGATATTTTTGCGTGTATGATAATAGTAATATTTCACTGCATTTTTGAGCATGACACTCGTCTTGCCGGTCCCTGGTGGTCCCCACAGTAGATAATAATTATCGGCACTAATTAGTTCAGTTAGGAGCTTTTTTTGGGTGTGAGTCATATGATTATCAAATCCACTTGTATCTATTGAATGATCAGTCGACACCTGTGGCTTAGTCCTACCCATTATCAATCTACGATATTCAATTGGTGCAGACGCCCAAGCATAAAGAGATCGATACATACTATTGAAGACACTATCAAGGCTATCTTGCTCAATAGTCCAATGTGCATGTTGTTTAAAAATCTGTTGGTTATTTTGCTTATTTCTGAGCTTGATTTGAATTGTTCGCGCAGTAATCGAAACGATACCACATTTGAATATTTGTGACTTCAAAATAGGAAATGCAATACCATTGATCATTGAATACAAGACCCCTATATCTCCGACTCTGAGGTTTACTAGCGAGTCATCGTCTTCAGATTTAGCAAAAGTAATTACAGCCTTTTCGGTATTTGAATGATTTTCAATAATGGTGAGTGATGATAAAAGTGCAAAACGGTCTTTCTTTTCTTCGTCCGATTCTAGCCATAATGCAGCGTGCCCATTTGACTTATAGACACCATGTTCACCTGTTTTTGCTTGTGATTGTTCTCTAGCTACGAAAGCCACAAAATGATTAAAATAGGATTTTTCGACTTCATCAAGGGTATTATACATGTTTTCAAAGAGGACGATATCTTGTATATTGAATCCCTTGAGTTTAGGAAAATTGGTTTGCTTCAGATAACGCAAAATGGTATTGTCATCTTGTGTTTTTTTGAGCTTTTCTTCGATGGCGAGTAAGTCATTACGCAGCTTTAGGGCTTCATATTGCTGTAGTAAAATAGGGACAGCGTGTCTGAGATTTTTTGTTTCTTCTCTTGAATAAAGAATGAAGTTTTTGTGGGGAATATTACCGAAAACCGATCTTGTCAATAAATCATACAGTAACGTCTGCATATAATGGCTTTCGTTAATTCCATAAACATTAGGTTTAAATATTTTTCCAGATTTCAACTCCACGATGTCGTACCCTTTGTGATCTTTAGCATATGTAAGACGTCTAGTCTACCTTGAATTCCGTAGTCTCTCGAATAAAAGGCTGGTTCTAGATAAATATCACTTAAATTTATATCTGCAATCGGAAAAGCATTTACTATGCATTGTTTTAAATGATTAAAATGTTTTTCAAGCGTCTGTAACATTTCTTTGGTTTCAATATCATCCAATGCTGATA
>JANMMV010000115.1:0-10051 GCA_031373565.1 Saprospiraceae bacterium | reverse complement strand
GTTCAACAATTGACATGTTAAATATGACTACTGCGCTATTTCGTGAAGAAAAAGTGCCCATCATCGGCGTTATCATAAACAAAGTACTTCCAGACAAGATTGATAAAGTGCACAATTATGTAGGTAAATGGCTAGATAGTCATCAATTACCATTACTTGGCCTTATCCCTTACGAAAAAACACTAGCCTACCCACTAATTCGTTCGGTTTGTGATGCTGTGAAGGGTGTTATAACTTACAACGCTGATTTTGGTGACAATAAAGTCGAAAGTATCATTGCCGGATCATTGATCGATCTCAAAGAACTAAAAAGTTCGCAGGATTTGTTACTTATCGTAGACACACGCTCTATAAACGATGCTATCAAAAAAATAGAATTGATGGCAACCGCACACAATATCAACCATTGTCCATTATCAGGCATCGTTGCTACAGGTGAAGGGCAAATGGACAAGCGTACCTTAAAGTACATCGAATCCAATAATTTACCTTTGGTCAGGACAGAATTAGATACTTATGGCTCTGTACTGTGTATAAGTAAAATAGAAGTAAAAATAAATAGATCAACTCCTTGGAAGGTAAATATGGCCATCGATCTGATTAAAAATAATGTAAACCTAGACACAATCCTCCAAACGGTATCTGATAACAAATAATATGCTCAAAAAAGCATCGGAATCACAGTCACATAATTATTTCAAGCCCGCCAAGATATTACAACAACATAGTCCTAAATCCAAGTTGCAAAGATGATGTATGAATCTTGTCTTTGTTAGGACCTATGCCTATGTCACTGCTTAGTACATGCCTCTGATAAGAAGGCTCTATATAAATTGATGATAAGGGCGAAAGTTTCTTCTCTATTCCTATTCCAAAGGTCAAGCTCGCAAAATAATTATCATTAAAACTGCTACTAAATATACCATTTTTATTTTCTAAGGTAGAAATGTTGCTATCGAAATTTCCAATTCCTTTTATAAAATTTTTGCTTTCTAGCCGCGGTGAATTAGATTGACTTAAAGAAAAGTCTGAAGGGCTTTCATGAATAATCTCCTCCCATATTTCATATTTTGCATCAACTATCATACTAAGTGCCGCTCCTGCCATTAGGTACGCATTCCACTTGTTGTTTGATAGAAAATCATACTTGATTTTTAAAGGAACAGACACTATATCATAAGAAATTTTATTTAAGCTGGATTCAAAGTAATAGGTATCTGCGGTTCCATACTTTTCAGTAAATGGCTTAGGTTGATATGTTCTCTTAGCATATTCGACACCTGTACTAACATCTATTTTACCGCGTTTACGAGAGATATTTGCGCCAAAAGAATAGTTTAAGGCTTCTTTTTGGTAAGAAGCGATTGAATAAATCTTATCGAATGGGGTATTTATCATATTAATATCTCTACTTGCCCATAGAGAAAGTACATAACGATCAACAGGTTTAATCTCTACAAATGCTATTGGAAATGATAATGCGTATTCCGATGCAGGATTAGGGGTAATAAACGGTAAAAGATCGATATTTAGGTTTGTTTCTTGTCTTGAAACTTGCCCGGTTAGCTCGGCAACAGGTGATTTTTCATGGTTTGGCCCTTCGTTCACAGTCGCCGAAGAAGAAACGATCTCTTTCAAAACCGGATAATTTTCAATCGCATCTGATGTCGTAGGAACGAAATTTGCATCTACTACATTGCTGTTATCTTGTGTTAGAACAGATTGTATCGATGCTGATTCCATGGGATTACTCGCTCCACTTTTTAGGATATCGCTCTGCAAATCATCAACTTCATTCTTGTGACGAATCTCATCGTTGAGCATGCCTACATTATTTGAATGCGCTATATTGTTAGTAGAAGCAACTACGACGTTCTCATCGACATATTGTGGTAGGTTGTCTGTTTCGGTCAGAAAACCAACTATAGATATTTCGCTATGCACTTTATTATTGGGCAGATTCACATTGTTCCTGTAGTTGCTACCGGTAAAGGGTTTTGTAGATGTTTTTTTGTTGGCTGATGCATATTCATATGGGTTGTGTATTTTTTTTGGAGTTGGAGAAATTTCCTTAAACAGCATCTCATGTGGCACCAAACTGGTTGCATATATCATAAAACATACCAGTAGTGTTTCCATAGCTTTGTAATGCCATACGGCCATTCTCCTCTTGTCTATGATAGCAAGATCATTTTGCAGTAGAGGCCAATGTGAAGACGTACTCGATTTTATATGCTTGGATTTCTCCGATACTTGGTTATCAAAATGAATTTCTTCTGCTAGCGTTTCGAAATCTTTTTCAGAATCATATCGACGCTCAAATGCAGCCCAAGCTCCCTCTGCTTGTGTTATTGCTATTTGATTGAGCTTATCCATCAATATTTTATCTAAATCTCTATCCCTCATTTGCATTAGATATATCCATTTTCAATAATATCGTTTTAAGTTTCAGCCTGGCCTTGACTAAATTTGAGCGGCAAGTGCTCTCCGTTATGTTCATCATATCAGATATTTCCTTATGATTATACCCTTCGATGACATACAGATTAAATATAGAACGATATGAAGGCGATAATTGCTGCAAAGCACTTAATATTTCTTCGCTACTGAGTTGAGAGATGACATCCACGTCGTAGACTGCATGTTGATAGTCTCCTGCAAGCTCTTCAGTGCGACGTCGTTTTTCTTTGCGGTAAAAATCTATAGACGTATTGACTACGATACGTTTTATCCAAGCACTAAGGGAAGTCCCTATGTTATATTTCTCGATGTTATTGAAGATTTTGATAAAACCTTCGTGCAAGATATCGAGCGCGTCGTCATTACTATCTGCATAGCGAAGTGCCACAGCCATCATGGAGCTATAATTGTCTTCGTACAGTTTCTTTTGTGCCCAACGCTCTTTACGGATACAAGCAAGTACAAAAGATGATTCATCGTGCTGTAATGTCAAAGTGATATCCATATGTTAAAGGTATACAATTGGTTTCAATTACAACGAACGAAGTGTGTTAAATAAATCTAAATGTCGTCCAGCAACTGCTTTTTTAACATTTTTTTATCATTTTAAGAATTTACACGATAATAAATAGGCGACTCAATGACAACTACCAAACAATAGTATGAACATCGAAAAGGCATCGTAAGAGTCCTAGATGCCTTTTTTGATTATAATTCATTCTGATTCAGTATTATCTGAAACAGAATCACTATAATGCTTGTATGATATCATACTGCGTCAAAACAATGTGATCACCCGATAAACCAACTGCGATTACAGCGGGTACTGATTTAGATATATATTTGTTAAGATCCTTGATTGGCATATCCACATTAACGGTAGGAAAAGGAGCAGCCATGATTTCAGCTACTTGCTTCTCACTATTATGCAAGGGATTACTAAGAATAAATTCCAATATATTGCTCTCGGTTACCGAACCTACAATCTTTTCATGTTGCATAACAGGAAGTTGAGAGATGTCCATTTCCTTCATGATCTTTAGTACTTGACGCACATTATCAGTATCGTTGACGGAGATAAACTTATGGTCTTTACGCTTACTAATCAAATCACCAACCCGCAATTCTGTATCTAGAAAACCTCGCTCGCGCATCCAATCGTTGTTATATAACTTGGCAACATATCGGCTTCCATGATCATGAAATATCGCCACTACTACATCATCGGATTTGAGATGATCCTTTAATTGCATCAGCCCTTGAATACAACTACCTGCACTATATCCACAAAAAATACCTTCCTCTTTTGTGATCCGTCGTGCCATTACAGCACCGTCTTTATCAGTCACTTGCACAAAATTATCGATAAAGCTCATATCATAGTTTTTGGGAACGAAATCTTCCCCAAATCCTTCACTGAAATAAGGATGTACCTCTTTCATGTCGATTTCACCAGTATTGTAGTATTTTGTTAATAACGAACCATATACGTCGACGGCCCAGATTTGGATGCGAGGGTTCTTCTCTTTAAGATACATAGCTGTACCTGTGATCGTACCTCCAGTGCCTGCTGTACATACTAAGTGCGTAATTTTCCCTTCGGTTTGCTCCCATATTTCTGGACCGGTACCTTCATAATGAGCAAGTCTATTGGCTAAATTATCATATTGATTACAATAATATGAATTCGGCACTTCTTCACCAAGTCTTGCTGCCACACTATAATAACTCATTGGATCTTCGGGCAATACATTAGTAGGACAGACAATAACCTCTGCTCCAACAGCCCTAAGAATATCCGCTTTCTCTTTTGATTGTTTGTCGGTTGTGACAAAAATACATTTGTATCCCTTGATAATCGCTGCCAAGGCCAAGCCCATTCCAGTATTACCACTTGTACCTTCGATGATGGTTCCGCCGGGTTTTAGCTTACCTTCTTTTTCTGCGACTTCTATCATTTTAAGTGCCATGCGGTCTTTGACAGAATTACCAGGGTTGAAGGTTTCTACTTTAGCTAAAGTCAAACATGGCAATGATTTAGTTACACTGTTGAGTCTGACAAGTGGTGTGTTTCCTATAGTTTCTAGGATGTTGTTACGATAATCCATTGATTAGCTTATGGTTATAAAGTTGATAGTAATTTGTGGTATTTTTAACGTTATTTAGTTTCCAATTGTTTTTCAGCGCCATCTCTTGCGCCTTTCATCGCTTCGATAGATTTGTTCCAAAAGCCACTAAATATGGGCTTAAGCGCAGTAAAAACAGCGCGACCCTTCTCAGGTAATGGTTCCAACAGACTGTATGTAATAGACGCCTGCTTCGTTTCTGGCTTTAGTACATTTAGGCTATTGACCATGTAGAGGCACAAACTCAGCAAATACGCAAAGAATATACCTTGGATCGCACCACCAGCTATTTTATTTACAAAATTGACATTGACCGCTACTAGCATGTCTTCGAGCTTCTTACCGATATATCTTATCAAAGCCATCATCGCAATAAAAGTAACTACGACGCCTATCAGATAAGTTAATGCAGGAGAAGTCGTGATCACCGATTGTAAGATGCTAATAACGACAGGAGACAAAATCAAAGCAGCCAAGATGCCTACGACCAATGAAAGAGAATCAAATACCGTTTTGATCAATCCCCGTGTATATCCCAAATAGAAACCTAGAGAAACAACGATAGCGACAATAAGATCGAGAGTCATTTTATTTATTTTAGAATGCAAAGATACAAACTAAAGGGTAAAATGAAATAGGAGTTAGCAATCTACAATGGTTTACAAACTAAGGCGCTTCCCAATTGGATGAAACATGGTATCATTTTATAGAACATTGGACGACAAACATTCTTTTTTAGAAATAAATATACAGGCAAACTGTAGGTTGTAACAACCAAAAAACGGGCTTGTAGTTAGTTGGATTTTTATCTAATTCAGGTATTGTTATTCAATCCGCTTCAGAATGTCGGCATAAAAACGAGTATTTAAAAAGGCATTTCATCATCATCATCTTCTTCTTCTATTATTCGTATTAATTCCTCCGGTGTATATGTGGGGGATATGCCTTTATATATAGCGCCATTTTCTATGTAGTAAGGTTCAACATAAAACAAATTATCTTCATATTTCTCAACACTCAGCGAGAGCAATACTTGCAAATTAGAATGAACTTTATATTGGGTGAGATCGTCAAACAATGAAACTAACTCTAAATCATCTGAGAAAAGTTGAATTAATTTTTCGCACGCTTCCGTCAACTCCGAAACATTGTGATAAACTTCAAAAGGAACATATTCTATCCCACCTGCAATGTACATGCACAACAAGTTAAATTCAAATTCTGAAGCATCAGAGATGATCAACTTGGCAGAGCCATTTTCTTCAAAAAGTGTTGAACAGCTCTCAATAATATCTTCTAAAGTTTGGCGTGCAACTTCTCTATTTTGCTCTAACTCTCGCTCAAACTCTATGCATTTACAGTGTTCGGCAAAAGGGCAGTTTTCTGATTCCTCCGTGCAAAATTCCCACGTCACATTACCTGTTTCGCATAAAAATATGGCTTCATTCAGTACAGTAAGTGCTAAGGTATATTTTTGTTGAATAGGTACTACATCAGGAATATCTAGCGTCACATGGTAAGAATACAATAATTCTAGAAAAGCTGAGTAGAGATCATTTGTTTGACCTTGTTCCAATTTATCAGCAGCAGGAAACTGCACTAACTCGAGACCAACTACCTTACCAAACTTCGGCCCATTATCGAAATCAAAAGACAAATAATCTTCAACTTCCTTGAAATGATTACCCATATCATCTTCATCATCATCAAATACACTAATTTCGCTTTGATCATTGCTCTTTTTGTGCGCAGCCACCATATCACCGATCAACTGCGCTATATATTTGTCAGGAACCATTAAAGTAGGATTAATACGACAAATATAGTGCGAAAATCGAAAATTGCAATAATGGAGAAAGGATTGGACAAGCAAAATTCAAAAAAAGGAATAAAGGTAAGATGCAGTTTAATAGTGTACACAAATCCGTAATAGTATTCCTAAAAATTGGATATCCTTACATGTTTTACCCCCAGAATTGACATGCCCCAAATTATATCGTGGCTAAATCAAATATTCAATTCGTCCGAAAGTAGTATCTAAAAACTTATAGGTCAACATATTAAATTCACGTGCTGAGCTATTATGCTGCCAAAGCATGTTTGGTTTTGTTGATAGGATTTCCATTGACAAAATTGACTAATTGCTTACATGTTTTGGCCATCTTTGGTGGATTTGGGTACGACCGACTATTCTCGCCACAAACAAAATAAGCTTTGGCATTGCTTTATAAGTTTTCTATAGCGTGGACGAATATAGCCTTCAGACTGTGCATAGTTGGCATATTCAACAGTCATTGATTACTACACTAATACATTGATTTTCAATTAAATACACGATATTTTTTCCCAACATGTCAAATTAATTAATATGCATATTACATTAATTAATAGTTAAATCTATCAATATACTAATGATGTTAATCCTAGATTATTTTCAGATTTACTCCCAATTGGGCGTGATACAATTACTTCTACCTACATTGAAATTTCAGCAATAAGACGGCTTACGGATTCGAGACATTCGCAAAGATTTGGGTAGTTCGACTAGTTTAGTAAATAAAAATCCATCTTAATAAACGCTGAAAGAGATTAAATAACCTTTATCATCTAATTAATGACCTACTTCGCTATCTTCCTTAGCGCACTCAGTAACTTATCCAAATCACTAATCCTTGTATAAACATGTGGCGTAATTCGGACGCAAGAGATGTTTTCCCAAACAATGCCTACAGTATGGATCTTATGGTCAGCGAATAATTTATTATCTAACTCGGAAGGTGTCATTCCATCTACACTTACGCCACAAATGGCACACGAATAGTCGTCTTTTAAGGAAGTATGAATCTTCACGTTAGGTATTTCTTGTGCTTGCTTAGCCCAATAGTTCTTTAGATACCGAATGCGCTCTTCCTTGCGTTTATTACCGATACCATTATGAAAATTTATAGCTTCGCCAATGCCTTGCTCTATCGGAAAGCTCCGAGTACCTAATGTCTCAAACTTACGGATATCGCCACTTCGAGGCTTGTCATTACAAAGTAATGGCCATATTTTTTCTATATTATCCTTACGGATCCACAGCATGCCACTGCCGATAGGTGCTGACAAAAACTTATGTAGTGAAGTACCAAAATAGTCGCAACCCAAGTCAGGTATATTGAAATCTAAGAGCCCAAAACTATGAGCACCATCCACTATCGTAATCAGATTGTGCTTTTTTGCCATATCCGTCAATTTTTTGACAGGTAAAATCTGGCCTACCCAATTGACAATATGTGTAATATGGAGCACTTTGGTTTTGGGAGTTATAGCTCCTTCAAACACTTTGACGATCTGCTCATCATTCTCTATCGGAAAATCAAAAGATACTTGCGTGTAAGTAATCCCTTCTCTCAGCGCACGTTGGCGCCATGCCTGAATCATGTTGGGATAATCTTGCTTGGTACCGATTACTTCATCACCAGCCTTCAGGTCCAAACCAAAGATGACTGTATTGAGAGCTTCAGTAGCATTTCGATTGATGGCAACCTCATCAGGATCCGCTCCAGCTAACTCCGCAAGTCGGAGTCTCAAGGGTTCTCGCCCCATATCAAGAATCCGCCACATATAGTAAGATGGGCCTTCGTTAGCTAAGGCGTTATATCTTGTGACAGCATCTTGAACTATTCGTGGGCTAGGACTTACACCACCATTATTGAGATTGATGATAGATGGAGACACTGAGTATGCTTGAGAAATCATTGCCCAATAATCCTCGTCTTTGGCCATCTCTTGTGGGCTAATTTCTTGCTTGGATTTACGAACTGATTCCCATTCGCTTGCATGCGCGAGATCAAATAGGCTTGTTGAAGAAAATGCTCCAGCTGCCGCTAAGCTCCTTTGTAAAAATTCGCGTCGATTATTCATTGCCTTGTTCATTTGTATAGGCAGAAAGATACGCATTTTTGAAATTAGAAGGTAAAAAATAAAAATCTGAAATCTGACCATGGGGGAAGTTTAATTATCTTAAGGTCTTAATTTTTCCAAATAATAAACACTAGAATGATTGACTTCAACCGTACTTATTGCTACCTTTTATTCTTCTACCTTCTGACTTCTAACTTCTACCTTTAGTATCTTATTCCACAAGAGACTGAATACTCCAATAAGCTTGCAATATATCGTATTCACTATTAATAACGGCTTGGCTTGCTATATCATAGCGCTGTTGGGCGTCATTCACCTCGAGAATCGATGCTCCTCCAAGGCGTAGTTTTTCAAGGATGATATCGAGGTTTTCCTTTGCAATACTTAGATTGTCTTGATAAGCAGATTTAATAGATATCGCAAGATTATGCCTATTAACGGCGGTTACTACCCTCCCCCTTACGTCAGATAAGTAAGCGGCTTTTTGTCGTTGCAAAATATTAGTGCGTAAAAAATTAATACTCTTTTGTTTGCGCGTATTCCCACCGTCATACAAGGTCCATGTGGCTCCAATCCCCACATTTAATCCAGCATTTTGATTGAGTAAGATGAGTCCCGCATTTGTATTGTTGATGCTGTAGCCTAATGAGGTTTGAAGTCCGACTCTAGGTAAGTTAGCTGCGGAGATAATATCGCCATTAAGCTCGTGCATCGCTATATCTTGATCAAAAACACGAATGACTTCATCTTGATTCTTGATCTGCGTCATTAAAGATTCAACATCATTCAGGGCATTGATAGGCTCAATATTTTGGGTCGTAAACTCGGTGGATGCGTCTCTCTCTAGTGTAATGTTAAGAGAATTTTTGAGATCTACCAATTGTGCAGCCGCAATCTTGATAAGATTCTCTTGCGTCTTTAGATCGTTTTGTGACTGCAAGACATCGAGCTTCGCAATTTTTCCCAATTCCCATCGCTGGTTGACAATAGTGAGGCGCTCTTTATAAAATCTCAGATTGTTCTCTAGAAATCCAACGTACGAAGTTTGTCTTAAAATGGCAATATATTGATCGCGGATTCTAGTAATAAGTTCATCTTTGACAATCTCAGACCGCGTTTTTTGTACGTTTGCTTGTGCCTCAAGTAACTTATACCTATACTTCTTGAGACCACCATCATACATGTTATATGTAAGCAGCAAATTGGTATTGGGTGACAACGAACGCCCTACTCTGTCGATAACTCTTCCGTCAACAAACTCTTGATTTACGTAATTAACGGAAGACCCCGCATTAAAATTCCAATCTAATTGTGGCATCATACCAGCATTGGCTTTATAAACTTGCGCGGTGGTGATCTGCTCATTTAGTTTTGAAATGGCCATCAATTGACTTTGGCCTAAGCCTATCTTAATAGCTTCATCTAGAGTCAAAACTTGCTGTGCAGCGAGTCTAATGCCAATTGTTGTAATGATGAGCGATATAAATCCTAATATTCGAATCTTTCTCATGCTTCGTTCTTTTCTAATTGCTCAATCGAATGTCTAGTATCAAAGGTCT
>JANMMV010000080.1:0-7790 GCA_031373565.1 Saprospiraceae bacterium | reverse complement strand
GATCAATATCTTAATCTTAGGGTTGGCCCAGCAAGACTCGTAGGTAATTTGACTGGATTTGACAGTCTTATTACCTTTGAATCATTCAATATCTGGCGTAATAATCAAAGCAAACCATTTGAATATCGCAACATTGATCCGATAAGACCGGAGCAGGTACGTACGCTAGAAATCGGTTATAGAACTACACTTTTCGAAAAGTTATTCCTTGATGCGAGTGTGTATGCTAATAGATATAAAGATTTTATTGGTTATCAAATAGGACTGGAAATACCTTCCATTAATACAGAACTTTTCCCAGGTGGGCCAGTAACGAAAATATTCCAATATGCTAATACAAAAGCACTCCGTGTAGCTGCAAACGCCCAAGAAACTGTCCAGTCGCGTGGTTTTGCATTAGGCTACAATTACTATTTCAATAAATATTATGCAATCAACGGCAACTATAGCTTCAATGAGCTATCAACACAAGCTAAGGACACTGTTCTCGTACCAGCTTTCAATACGCCCCGCAACAAATACAACATCGGCATCTCAGGCAGAGATATCCCGATGGGTACAAACTTGTTAGGATTTAATGTCAATTATAAGTGGATCGAAGGTTTTACTTTTGAAGGTTCTCCCCAGTTTACAGGCTTAATACCTTCTTATGATCTGGTTGATGCACAAGTTAACTATACGATACCTAAAAATCATGTAGTACTCAAACTAGGAGCTTCAAATATTTTAAACAACAAACAATTTCAAACTTATGGTGGGCCCCGCATCGGACGAATGGCCTACATCAGTTTAACATACGATTTTAAACAGAAAATTTAATTAATTAATTATCAAACAATTTTAACATGCGAATTTTTACAAAATTTTTAACATTAATCATGTTTTGCTGCTTATCAGTAGCATCTACAGCGCAGACTCGTTATGTAGACGAGATCTTTAATGATGTAAGTGTCTCACCACCGACACCACTAGCGTCAAATTACACGATATTACAGTTTATCGCTACACAAGGTCTGAAGGGTATGATTCGTCAGCCACTTGTAGCGCAGTTTTACAAACCAGTTGGAGACACTGAGACTAATCGTCCTTTGATCATTTACATCCACACAGGTAACTTCTTCCCGTATCCAGCTAACGGATCATGCAGTGGTACACTAGGAGATAGTTCTAATGTAGAAATAGCAAAAAGACTTGCCAAGAGAGGCTATGTAGTTGCTGTGGTTAACTATAGACAAGGGTGGAATCCATTTGACATGAACGAGTTGATCCGTCGTTACTTCTTGATCAATGCGGCTTACCGTGGTAAACAAGACATGAGTACTTACGTGAGATTCTTCAAGCGTAGTGTAAAAGAATTAGGAAATCCTCACGGCATCGATGCTGACAAAATCACATTATGGGGACAAGGTACAGGCGGATACCTATCGCTAGCTGCAGCTTACTTAAATACGTACGCAGAAATTGTTACTGCACCGGGTGGTAAATTTTTACTTCCAACTCCTAATGGCGTTATACCAATGATTCTTGAACAATATAATGGTAACATCAATGCTACAGGACCAATAACCACTGTTGATGCTCAATATAATGCTTTGTCTAGATTGCCAATAGGTGATACACTTTGTATACCTAATCACGTGGCATCAGCAGACGGTACACCGTACAGTTCTACTTTTGCATTAGCGGTAAATATGGGAGGCGCTCTTGGAGACTCATCTTGGATCAATGAAGGTGAAATACCGATGATATCTTTTCACGTAGATACAGATCCTTTTGCTCCTTGTGGTACTGATATATTGAATGTACCTACTCCGACAGGTCCACAGGCTGTAGTTGAAGTGACAGGGTCATGTGGCGTTGCTAAAATTATCGAGCGTAAAGGATTGAATAACAAATTCAAAACGATAAGAGCTGATAAAGATCCTATGGCAGCTACAAACCCAAGTGGATTTCCGGGGTATTATGAGTTCAGAGGTACACCTGCCAATTCATCTTCACCATGGGAATGGGCTAAGGATGCCACTACTTCATCGGGTGCGACAGGATGTAATACAGATGCTGCTTCAGCAAAGAGATATATTGATACAATCATGGCCTATTTTGTACCACGTGCTTGTGTAGGTCTTAATCTTCCATGTAGTGCTTTAGTATCTTCTACAAAAAATCTTAATGATATACAAGTAGGACTAGTTCTAGCACCAAACCCTGCTACATTAAATGTCAATATTTCTGTAAACGAGAAGTCACCTATTAAGACGGTAACAGTTATGGATATCACCGGTAGAGTAATTACGGTAGCAAATAATATAAATGCTACATACTATACTATACAGAGAGGAAATCTCAATAACGGACTTTACTTAGTTAAAATCGACTTTGAAAAAGGTAGCTTAACCAAAAAAGTGATATTTGAATAGTAAATTTTACCCGTCGTAGCATATCAACAATACGATTAACTAAAATAGCTAACGCCCAATAGGTTTTTAAAACTTGTTGGGCGTTTTTTATTCATTAGAATAAGACTAAAATTGGGTTACGCGAACTAGCTTTTCTTACTTATTATTTCATTGTAGTCTAAAAAATAAATAGCCCTTACAGATAGGCTATTTCCTTGTGGACTATCGAAAATCCCTCTGATATTACCATAATAATTGCTGTCGTACTCATCATCAATCCGATTGATTTGGTTTTTCCAAACGATGATGATATCGCTGCCCGGCGCAAACCTCCAATTGTATTGCAAATCGATATTGAAAATATTAACATTTCGATCAAATATTGGCTGGCCTAATTCATCTAAACCATTGAAGCTATTTTGCTCTACGTATCCGTTTTCGTCCAATGGACCGAACGATTGATAGATCACCTTATCCCAATAATGTCGTACGCGAAGACTTAAATTCATCTGAGCATTAAAAGTAAATTTTCCTGTAAGGGTATTTTCTATTATTTGTCGATTTCTATTACCGAACAAGATATCATCGTCTTTGAGAGTGAGCGGTACATCCACAAAAAATCTGTTGACATAACCAGGTTCTTGGGTCACCAGCGAATAGGCCATATTGAATATAAAGCTAAATTGGTCGCTAATTCTTATCCGAGGTCCTACGCTAAAGGAGTAGTTATTTCGACCATCTGCATCAAAATACCTGTAATTATATCTTATATCATAGGCAACAGCCTTACGGTAATCTGAAGATACAAAGCCACCAATCAAATAGTTGACCGGAAACGCTAGGAATCTTGAAAAATCTGCGCTTCGTGGTTCGAAATAATTGTACGTGGTAAAGGGCTCTAAACGACCGTTAAATCCATAAGCAAATCTTGTTTTACGTAAAATAAATGCGTTGATTGTTGTGTAGTGATCTACATAAACATCCGGCTTAAATAGTCGTTCATAAGCAATATTTGTAGTGATAGAGTATTGTTGAAGTTTAGGATTTCGTGGTTTGTATTGTGCATATTTGACTTCGCCAGAATACAAGCGCTCATTAGGACTAAATAAAAAACCTAGATCATTAGGATTGTAATTATTGGACTCGGCCACATGTCTTAAATTGTATGTCCAGTTACCACTCACTTTGCCCGCCACAATAGAATAGGAGTAGCCTACATCAATACTATCACTAAAGTATAGTTGAGAAGCAACTGCGCTTGCTTGCAAGTTATATTTTTGGTCCGGTGTGAGCATATTTGTAAAGGCACCAGTAACATTAGCATCATAATCGCTACCACGTCTCATGACATTGGTATTAGTAAGCGATACGTATGAGTTGTTTTTGAGATTCTGATCTACTACGATCGTACTATAATTTGTAAGTGGATTAGTAAGTACTTTTCTAGTTGAGCCATCCGAAGCAGTCTGATAGGTGGCAAAAGATTCTCCGACCACAGCATTAAAGCCTCCTAAGCCAGTACCATTGCTTGTTCGTCCTGATATTTTGGTAGCGTTATATAGTTGGGTCACATCGGGATTATCAATTAGAGTTTCTCCCGGATTGGCATTATTAATAGCATTAAAATATTTGAGCGGCCTACCACCTATGCGCCTTGAATAGAACAAACGACCTTTGTTAAATAATTCTGTACTCTCTGTGAAAAACTGCCGATTATCTTCAAAAAAAATTTCAAAAGGAGATAAATTGAGTACTTGCCGATCGGAAATAACTTGACCAAAATCTGGTACTAAGGTCATATCAAGGGTAAATGCATCATTGACCCCATATTTCAGATCCAGACCTGCAGAATATGATGGAGAAGCAGCCAAACGTTCACTTTTTACTACGTTTGGATCATATACGGTATTGAGATAACCAGAAACGTATGGTGTCAACGATAAGCGAATGGGTGATTTTATATTGTTTATGCCTGTAACGATGCCAGATTGCTGTACCCATCCACTGATTGCCGGATCAATAGGTGACCAATATGAGACTTCTCTCAATCTTCTTACTTCTCTACCTATTTGCAAGCCCCAAGTTTGAACATCTTTGGAAGGAAAACGAAGTGATGCATATGGGATTTTAATTTCTACAAACCAACCGTTGTCATCAAAACTTACCTCGCTTTGCCAAACGGCATTCCAATTACTGTCATCTATGTGATTTGATACCGACGCTTCATATTGAACTCCTGATGAGGTCACATAAAATTTGAATCCGTTGATTCCACTCATGTAGGGATCAAAAAATACCCTAAAATTATCAGCGTTGCCGATCTGATCGCGTAGTGACAATTCCTTCAATATTTTTGTAGGATCACTATCAAACATTCGGGCACCGATATAAATGGCATTATCGTCATATAAAACAAACGCTTCTGTCTGATGCGTTGGATTGGCTCCTACTATGGGTTCAGCTTGAATAAAGTCTTTAACTTTAGGTGCTTTTGCCCAAGCTACTTCGTTTAGTTTTCCGTCTAACTTTATGGGTTCGTTAATACGGTAAGCACTTACTGATAGTCGCGATGTCTGCGCAAAGCCCAAAAAGTTGCCTGTCAAGAAACAAGCGATGATGAAGAAGTATCGCAAAAAATGAAACTTTTGATGAATAAAAACGCAAAGATAGTCTCACGTTTCTAATATTATACAAAAATAGGATATGAAGGCAAAGATATATTTTCAAAGCTTAATTAAGCCGTGTCTTAATGCTAAAACAATCGAAGCACACAAGCGAGATTTTTTATTTTGCTAATAGTACAGCAAGTGCAATTATGGCTGGGACCGCTTGTACGTAAAATATTTTTTTTCCGGCAGTATAAGCACCATATGTGCCCGCAACAATGATGCAGCATAAAAAGAAGCTTGCAATGTGCGTGCTCCATTCGGTATCATTGATACAGAAGGTCCAGATAATGCCTGCAGCAAGGAATCCGTTGTATAAACCTTGATTTGCAGCTAGCACTTTTGTTGGCGTAAACAAGTCTCGAGGTAAAGTTTTGAAGGTTGCTTTGCCTATCGTTTCCCATGCAAACATTTCTATGTACAAAATGTATAAATGCTCTAGTGCTACGAGTGCCAACAAGATTTTTGATAATATTTCCATGACTGCAAGATAATGTTTTTTGGGTAATAGGCTAAATGTCGAAATATAGATTCATAGGTATTCATCAAATTGCGACTTAAGAACAATAATACGAATAATCCCATTAAAACGGATCATGTTTTATCTTGCACCCACATTTATAGTCTGGTTTTGCTCAATAAATTGGTCCAAACATTCGTCCAGAAGTTCGTAAACCAAGCTAAACTTCCCATCAAAATATGGATCTGGTACTACAATATTACTAATATTACCGAAGGACATAGCGAGCTTTACCTTATCTTTATAAGCTGAGTTAGGACAAACATCAAGAATATCAGCATAATTATTTTGATCCATCGCTAATATGTAGTCATAGTGTTCGAAATCGGTCTTCATCAATTTTCGTGATATCTGGGAAGAAATATCGATACCATGTTTAGCACATTCTTTGATAGCTCTGGTGTCTGGGTGCTCTCCGTCATGATATCCAGATGTACCTGCCGAGTCTATAGTCCATTGGTAACCAAGCGTTTTAATCTTATGTTTCATGATACCCTCTGCCATGGGGGATCGGCATATATTGCCAAGGCAAACCATCAAAATCTTCATATGCGAGTAGGTAGGATGATATATTTATAAGACACTGTATGGTTTAAAACCCCTAAAATCCGTTGATAATCTGAGCGAATTCTTCCGCATTTAGGCTTGCACCACCTACCAGACCCCCATCAACGTCCGGTTTTGCAAATATCTCTTTGGCATTAGATCCTTTGACAGAGCCACCATAAAGAATAGATGTGTTATCAGCGACTCTTTTTCCGAAGGTGCGCAACAATGAAGCTCTAATAGCGGCATGCATATCCTGAGCTTCTTCAGGACTAGCCGTCTCTCCTGTACCTATTGCCCAGATCGGTTCGTAAGCTATGATAATGTTTTTCATATCGGCAGCTGTCACCGTCGTATTAAGTGATTCTTTGAGTTGGTTATTGACAAAGGAAATGTGGGTGTTGGCTTTGCGAATGCCTAAAGGCTCTCCGCAACAGAAAATCACTTTGAGTCCTGCATCTAGGGCTGCGCGAAGCTTCAGAGCAAGCAGTTCATTAGTCTCCCCGTTGTATTCACGACGCTCTGAATGACCTATAACTACGTAAGGAACTTTCATATCCTTGAGAACCATAGGTGAAATCTCTCCTGTAAAAGCGCCACTAGTTTTATGGTGACAATTTTGTGCTGCTATGGCTATTTTGTCTTTGGACTTAATTTTTTTCTGGATAGATGAGATATGCGTGTAAGGTACTGCCAAGATGACGACAGTATTTGCATCTCTTTCTCTTGAAACTAAGTTTTTTACTAACTCTTCACCTTCGCGAATAGTCGTGTTCATCTTCCAATTTCCTGCTGCGATATTTTTTCTAGCCATTACTATCGTTATTATTGTTCAGCACAAACATACAAAATCCATGATAAACATCGCTTATTACCGCTGATATATCTTGAATGAAGAAATGGAGTTATCGGCTTCATTTCGGCACGGTGGAAATTTAGAATAGCTAAAAAATAAAAAAGCCTGCCCGAAATTCTTTTATTTCAGACAGGCGGTTCCCATTTACGAATAAAATACTTGTTAGTATTTTGTCTTTACAGCGCTTGGATAGCTGCTTTTATTTCTTGTATTGTTAAGTTCTGCATTTCAATATTTACTTCTGCATTTCCAGAGCTAATTTTCAAAGGTTTGATACCCAAAAAGTAATTTTCATTTCCAATATTAGATATCGTTATGATTTGCCCATCAAGGTTTTGGATGGCAGTAAAGGAAGGTGAAATAAAACTACCCTTATAAATACTATTGAGTTGTATCACGATAGAGCCATCATAAGATCTAAAATATGCCAATGTATTTGTAGCTGTGAATTTCGAGTCCATTTGTACGGTCAACATACTTTGATTCGGAGAAGTATTTGCAATTTGGGTAAGTGAAAAGGTCTGTTCTGAAGTTGAAATTGTTGTCTTCACGCCAGCAATGTTATAGGTAGTTTCATCGAATGGCACTTCAAAGTTTTGTATCGTGAGATTTTGCGCCTGCAATTCCCATAATTTATTGACCTTTAGCTTGTACAGACTAACGCGGCTTAAATTAGTTGATTTTTGAAGTCCTAGATAAACTTCTACCGGTTGCGTCAAGATAATAGGGGCACCAGCTTTGGTAGTAATTTTGAAAGTATAGGTATCGGAATTGCTTGTTTGCCCATCAAAAAGCTGAGATGGCGT
>JANMMV010000063.1:0-11021 GCA_031373565.1 Saprospiraceae bacterium | reverse complement strand
GGAGGCCTTTGCGGCCTTGGTGGAACCCGTTTTCGTGCCAGTACACCAACTTGGTATTTATACGGTTGCCGTTGCACTGATGGAGATATTATGGTTCGTGCCAGATGCTATCAATAGTGTGCTTTTGAATAAGATGACAAGCCCGTTGTTAACAACAAATGAGAAGATAGTTCTCGCAGGAAGAATATGTAAGTTTCTATTATTATTCACGACATTGTTTGCTATCTTTTTGTATTTTGTGGTTAAATATGTATTACTTCCTTATGGATACGGGAATGCATTTATCACCGCTATATCGCCTTTTGTCTGGCTGTTACCTGGAGCAATATTTTTAATCTATGCCAAAGTGGTTACAAAAATATTGACAGGTACTGGATTTGTGGGAGATACGTCAAAGGCCATAGTTATTGGTTCTATTGCAAATATTACTTTGTACTTTATATTAATTCCTTATTGGGGCATTTTAGGTGCTGCGATTGCGACAACCGGTGGCTATTTATGTATTGCCCTAGCAACGCTTTATATTCTGAAAAGAAGATATTCAACATATTTTGAAACGTTTATGTACTGGACAAAAAACGATTTGGAATGGGTTTTTAACCATATTAACGTTATTTGCAAAAATATCAAGAATTACAAGCTGTCTTGAAATTGCCATTTTTTTCCATCATCGTACCTACGTACAATCGTGCCCATACTTTGCGACGCTGCATTGATAGCATGATATTGCAGACTTTTCAAGATTGGGAATTGATCATCGTCGACGATGGCTCTGCGGACGCGACCGAGGAGCTTGTAAAATCTTATAAGGATATTCGAATAAAATATGTTTGGCAAGAAAACCAAGAGAGAAGTGCTGCCAGAAATCATGGGATTAAACTTGCGAAAGGCGATTGGATTTGTTTTCAAGATAGTGACGATGAGTATTTGCCAGCGCATTTGGACGTGTTGAATACGGAGATTCAAATATTGCCATCTGCTATAAAAGTGATAAGATCAGGTCTTTTGTTTCAAGATATAAACGCAGGAAGCATTATTAAATCTAATACCAAAGCTCCTAACGAGAATGATATATTTCCGTGGGAGTGTATTACTGCTTGTTCATTCAGAAAAGATATTATTGTAGACGTTCTTTTTGATGAGCGCTTTTTCATTTCAGAGGACTTGCATTTTTTATTGCAAATAAGTCAAAGATCTGAAATTAGGGTCCTACCGATTCACACAGTTAGTGTATTTATTGATAGCCGTCGAGTTATCCGATGTGAAGCTGTAAGAAATGCAATTGCTTGCGTTGACGATATCCTGATTTGGTATAGAGGGGAAAAATTAACGTATGTGAAGATGATGCGTTGCCGCTATTCTTTAGGATTATTAAAAAATGGGGAGAGTCTTTTGATAGGGATAAATGAATGCTCCATGAGTCTTATTAAGTATCCGATAGAGTTTGGTTTGGTTTTGAAGTCTCATCTAAAAAGAAACTCTCAATAGAAATAATGGAAGGAGTAAAATTTTGATTAATTTTTTGAACGGGGTTTTGAGGCCAAATAGGATTAAGAAGTCGTATTCGATATGTTGAATAATCAATTGTTTTATGATGCTGAAATTCAATCTTTTTTTAATAGCATATAGGATCAATTTTTTAATTGAAAGCCGACGATAAACCAACCCAGATTCCCATTGATTGGTCGTATTATGATCATGCCTATTATAAACTACATATGCAGCGTCTTTTTTCGATGCTGTAATGTGACACGAAGCGATAAGTCTAAAGACAAAATGGCTGTCTTGCGCCTGCAGGAGTGAAGTGTCAAAATTTCCAACTTTTTCCAAACAAGATTTACGTATAGTAATTGCTATGACGCTAAAGTTATCGCCATTCAGAGCATTGGCTGTAGTTATTATTTCTAACTTATTATTTGGGCCGATGATTGAGTCACGCCTTATATTGTGATTTGGGATTTTAATATCTCCATCAATCTCAAACTTTAACTTTCCGGCAATACCGTCAATGTGATTATTCTTAAAAAATTCTTCTGCTTCTCCTTCAAATCTTCCATCGAGATAGTAATCATCTGCATCTAAAAAGGCAATAAATTCACTGTTTGCTACTTCTAAGCCACAATTTCGGGCCGCTCCTGCACCTTTTATTCCCTTATCATTTTCCAGTACTTTTACTCTTTTGTCAAGTTCTTGCATAGCTAGACAAATGGCTTTGCTATCATCAGTAGAGCCATCATTGATACATATTACTTCTGCTGTTTCTTGCTGAACTAAAGCTGATTTAATAGCACGTTCTATAAAAAGTGCAGCGTTGTAGACAGGTATGATGACGGAGACATGCATTTAAGGTAAATTAGACTGATTTTTGAAGTATAATAGTGTAACCAGATTTTATATATCTTTTAAGTCCAAATTTAAATAGAATACTTACAAATTTACTCATGAAGTGGTAGTACCATAGTTTAGTATCTTGGGATGAATAAATTATGATTTTAGTAGCGTCGTAGCGAAAAACAAGATCAATGACAGCGTACTTGTTAGATATCTTCGCTCTTGATAGATTTTTATTTTTTACATCAGTCATGTATCGATAAAAAATGCTTGGGTGATATGGTTTTGTATGCGATAGATCGTCATAAAATTGATCAGTCATTAATGGTGTTGAGATAACAATGTAGCCATCCGGTTTTAGACAACGATCCATTTCTACCAACGTATCATACAATTCTTGCGGTTGTAAATGTTCGATGACATGGCTGCAGTGAATGATGTCAAAAAAGTCATTCTGGTATGGAAGTTGTGGCAATGTGGCATGTTGGTAATTTGGAAACTTGGTTTTGAAATATGCAACAGAATCTGCATTACTATCAATCATATACATATCTGGTCGATTACAGAATGATGCAAAAGCGCCGTCCCCTGCCCCAATGTCAAGAACTTTATGAATCGGTTTCATCAATGATTTGGCTAAATCAAAGAATGGTTCTCGTGCACGTGTTACAAATAAAAATTTACTTTTTGACATATATTTGCGTAATAACAAAAGCATTAGTGCAGTTTAGCGCACCGTAATGATTTAAAGCAAGTTTAAAGGTACTATTATCCATCGTGAGATGTGTAAAATATCTTTTTCGTTCTGCATTATCAAGAACTAGTATACCACCAGATTTTAATTTTGGAATAGCGTGCATAATACAGGCAGGTCTACTGCGTCCATCTACCATGATAATATCGAAGTGATTATCTTCATAGGTATCGATGCTTGTCACGTATGCCTTAAAAAGCTGATGTTTATGTCGTTCAACTCCGCTATAAAATGCAGAAGGATCATTTTCTAAGCTTTGTTCAGGACTTGGGTTATTTTCTGGAATATGAAGCAAGCCAGTCCATTTTTTTAGTAATGTGCTAGGCATATTTTGCTTGGTATTATTATACCATACTTCGTCATGTTCAACGGACACAGTTTGTGTTGTGGGATGGTTTAGAAAGTAAAGTGTCGAACCCCCGGAACCAAATTCGAAAACTTTTAGACCACGGTGTTGATTTTGTAGGATATATTGATCAATCCAATCTTGTGCAGCCAAGGTTATCCAAGGAAGTTTAACTTGCAATGGACTTTGGGATAAATGGAGTTGTGTATTCCATCTTTGAAACAATAATCTATGATAAGACAAAGGGAAGCTTACCTTCCCCTTGTTTTTTATTAAAACTTTTAATAAATAAGTTAAAAAATTACTCATTGGTTTATCGCATAATGACCAACTTTCCTATACCATGCTTGAAATAGGTTGAAAGTTTATCTTCGTCTCTTTTCTTGACGGTTTGTCCAGCTGTATCGCGGAAATTGACTCTATAAAAGTAAACACCATTGGCTAGTTTTTCGCCGTACTCGTCTGTACCATTCCATTTGTAAGGAGTACGATTAACACCTATTCGCAGCGGGCCTAGTTCTTCTTTGGTTATTTCTTTGACTACTTTGCCAGAAAGTGTCATAATGGAGATCGAAACTTGATTAGGCACGTCTTCACCAGTAAGGGTAAAAACAAACTCAGTACTGGTTGAGAATGGGTTTGGATAATTGAGTACATCAGTGACGGTTTGTTCTGTGATCACTCTGAAGTTGACCGTTTTAGGATTGAGTCCAGAGAGATTACCTGAGGCATCTTTGCCTTGTACAATCAGTGTATAGTCGCCATCTTTTAATGAAGGCGAATAGATTATTTGCGCTTCGCCTGTTGAAGAAGTGGCAGGGATAAATTTGATTTGTGGGCTTGACATAGGAATGATCTTTAATTGATTAAAGCCTGTATCTATCGACAACTGGAAACTCTCTGCATCTGTGATCGGGAAATTAGGATTATCATCTTTTAAAGAGATTTTGATCTCGGGTTTCGGTGATACAATATCGCCATCAAGGATCTGGATACCATCAAAATATACGAGTAGATTTGGATTTCGATCGTCGCCAGCTATTTCAAATGAATATTGTATTCTATTATTGAAGGTGTACAATTCGGGTTGGTCTTGATCGGGATTTATCTCAATAATGACTGTCATTTTACCAGAGAAGCTTAAGCCTATTGTCCATTCAAAGTTGTCATTGATAATGCCGTTAACTGGTAATTTAGCCAGTCTTTTTTTAGTATCGATGGTCTTATTGTTGCTATCAATGATGGTATATTTTACCAATATGCTGTCCATAGCGACACTGCTTGTGTTTTTGATTTGATAGGCGATTTTTAATTTTTCGCCTTGTGGAATTTTTGTCACTTTAGGGAAGCTTTCGTTCGACACGGAAATCGCTGCATCAGGAAGGCCTATGTACGAGACACGCCAATAATCTAATTGTGCTGATGTAAGGGCGAATGAATCTTGGTTAAACTGTTTTATTTTTAGGTAGGGATAATCGTTTGTTGAAATGTTGCTCAATGATTTGTTTTGAGTTAGTAAGGAATCAAGGGTTTTCTCTTGGCCATTTTCTTTGACTCCTATCACATTTAACCACCCTTTTTCATTTAAGTCTACTTTATCAATTATGTTAAATTTTAGATCCCCCCAAGATTTGGCAGGTCCAATGATGGTAGATTTAATATTCCCATTATTTTTAAAAAGCCCATCAAAAACTACTTCAGAATTAATGACCTCATTCTTTGCCAATGCTATAGTTTCATCTAACACAATAAAGCTATCTTTGTCTACTTCGAATTGAAATATATACGGAACAGTCCCCAAAGTTTGCATTTCTTTTATTCGAGTTGCACCACGCAATTCTAAAGCTTCAAAAAGTGTAGTTCCATAAATGGCTTTATCCCCTTCCCATTCTTCAATTTTAAGATCTGAAGTTTCGTCTTTAACTATTGAAAACATACAAACTATTTGGTTGTCTTTCAGAACAGTATTTAAAAAATTGACAACATCTTTTCTTTTATCTACGCTATTAGTCTCAAATGGATAAACAGCGGTACTACTTGAAGTAGGATTAGAGCTTCCATACAGTCCACCTGCAGCATTTCTTAAATAGTCCTTTATAGGGTCGAAAACCACGAAAGCAAGACCAGAACTCATATAATTCCACGGTCGAACAGAACCAAAAGTGATATTGTTTCTAGAGTATCCAGGCATATCACTAGGATCCCAGTACTTATTTTTAACATTAACAAAAAATGCATCTCTTCCAAACTCAAAATTTCTATCTGTCTCTTCACTCAATGCAAGATCTTTAAACTCGTCATCCATAAACTGAAAGAAATGACTTTGGTTCCAGCCTTCGGCTTCACTCGGGATCATCGCAAAAGAACTATTGGACCATTTGTAAGTGGAATTAGGTAATGAATCTGGGCTGATACGCCAGTAGTACACCTGATCAGCACGAGCGCTCTGGAGCGGTTTGTATTCTAGATAGCCACCAATAGAGGTGATCGAGGTGCGCTCCAGAGAAGGACTGTTAAAATATCTTGTTGTATCCAGTTCGATCAAATACTTGGTCTCCGCTAGCGGTGCCGCTGGAGTTGATGCCTTGAGTATGAAGTGATCAGTGGTGTTGATCATACCGTAGTTGGGTGGAAAGATAGGCGAAGCTATATTGTCGCTAATAAAGAATTCAAAACCTTTTGTGCCTGCCGTGGAGATAATCTCATTGTTTGACTCTGCGTCAGGAATGGGCCCTTCGGCGATCTGATTATTGTTGTCAATCACGCCATATAGTACATTTCGGCCCAAACTCGCGAGTCCAGGATTGGTTAGCTTGACTTCTATCGGCGTTATGGCTCCTAAGCTAGCGATGCGCAATCTTATAGTATCTTGGTTTTTGCCACTGGGCAATTGATGATAAAAAACAACATCTACACTGTCCTTCTGATGTAGACCGATGTTGGCCATATTGACCTTAATTTTGATTTCTGCTGTGGCAGTTTGGATTGCATTGGGTTCGGTTTTGATAGAGGCATAGTCAAAAGTATAGTCAGGCTCGTCGTCAATATATAGCTTGATAGCTGGGTCACCATGGTAGGTTAGTTGTGAATACAATGCAAAGTTAGAATCCATCACATTACCCGCATTTTCTGCTACTATCTTCATGCACTCTCCGACTGATTTTCCTGTATGGGTCTGAGTTGCCGTAATGTAAAATTTTCTACCATAGTCAGCTAAACTACCAATAAACGCTGTGCCCGTAGAAGCATAAAATCCTATAGCAGCTTTTTGTGGTTGTATAACGAACAACTCGCTTATACCCGTTGAAGGTGCATGGAGATTGCCCGAATAACAACCAAATGATGTAATAAAAGGATATCTATCTGTGTTTTTGAATTCGCTAGGTTTTTGGAGGGAAAAGTCCCAAGATGCAGCTGCAGAATGCCCGAAGAAATTAAGTATAGAAATGCCATTGTTCATCTTATCGTTGATCTCTTGATTGACAACAAACTGTACAGCATCGAAGGAGTTCTTGTAGTAACTTGATAGATTAGCTCCAAAAGTAGTATCAACTAATATCTTGCCGAAACTTTCTAGCCCTGACTTAATAGCTGATTGCTCTCCTACGTTCTTGCCACCACCTAGATGGAGGACATTTTTCATCCATAACTTGTCTTCAACGGTTTGGGGCGCTCTCGGTGCGTTTTCATATGATTTGACTTTATCTAAATAGTCCAAGATATCTTTGTCAGTACGAGCAGCGAGTCTTCCTATGGCAACACTTGGTATATGAGAGTTTTTGCTTGACACCATTAGGATGTCCGAACCTGGGTATCCGTAGGTTGGTACGAAAAAATTCTTGTATTTTTGATTGATTACATCGTTTGTTTTACGCATGTATTGGTACTCAAGTCCCTTACCCAATACCATCATATGTGTTAAGCTAGCCCAGTTCTCTTCAGTATATGCTACAAAATTTTTGATAGCAATAGGGTGAAATGCAGCACCGTAAGCAAAATGATCATAGAGGTCATTGATATCCACTATCTCTGTTTTGAAGCTACCACCGTCAGCTGATGATCTGTATGCTTTATACTGGTCTACCGCATTCGTACTACCTTGGAGGATCGGATCACTCAAGATAAGGTAAGATGCATTGTTATCATTAAAACTTTTAGGAACAAACTTTGTGATTGCTGCAACGGAGTCATTTATTTCAGGAATAAAATAATAAGTAATTGCATTCGCACCGTTGATAAGAAGTTGTGTAGCTCCGTTTTTGATACCTGTACTATACCTAATATTTCTACTGATGTCGTAAGCGAATCCTGTACCGGCACCTTTTTTGATAGAGAGAAGTCTCTTAGCTATCGAAGAGGACATACTAAATTGTAGTTGTCCAGTGGATCCGAAATCAAAGCTATGAGGATAGGTCAAAGTGGCAAAGGCTACTCGGTGCCTATCCTGTGTATTTAGGATGTTTTTTATCGATAAAACATTAGAAGATTCGATATAACTGTTCTCAAGGGTATATGCTTTGACGGTGTTGCTTTTGTCAAAAATATCAAATGTATCTAGGGTACGATCGTTCCATCGAACTTCAAGGCGACCATTGAAGCCATTTTTTCCGATTCTGAATCTAAGGACAGGTTTGATGCCTGGTTGAAAACCGGTACTTTTTAGGATTGTCGAAGATACAGGTACAATAGCACCGCCGAAACCTTCAGAACCTTCATAGGTAGATTGTATTATATCAAATTGCTGAATTTTGTAGTGAAAGTCTTTGTAGACTAGGGATTCTTCAAAAAAGCAAAAAGCGGATGGTGTTGTCGTAACGGCATTATAGTCTGTATTGACTGTAATAACTCTAGCATTTGAGGTCTCTGTATAAATGGTCAAAAAATAAGTATTGGTATCGGTGCTAATAGAGTATCTAGGGTTGAAAAGTTCTGTTTGCCAATCAGCATATAAAAATGAATCGACTCCTATGGTGTGAGCTTCTCCATAAAACTCTATAAAATCTTGTCCATCAAACGGTCCGTTGTCGCTTACGAAGATTGGTTTTTCTACTCCAACATTGATCAACTTCAGATCTACTCCTCGAGCCGAACTTGGAAATCCCGCCTTGGCTAATTGTTCTTGAGTGACACGATAGACACCGTTTTTAGCTACTTTTATTTTGTAATAAGTTTTTGTAACATCTATCCAATCATTAGCTTGCTTTGTAGTCTGAGCAGAAACTATCTGTTGGAAGGTAAATAGTATAGCGAATAGTGGAAATATTTTTCCTACATTTTTCATAATGAATGGTTTTGTCGTACTGCAATAAGCCATATAACGTTGAAAATTAATCATTTAGTACAAAAATACACGATAAATTGTTATGCCTTTACATTAAGACACTTTTTAACTCAAAAAATTACGCTTGTTTGCATAATATACGACATTTTTTTAAGGAAGCCTGAGAAAGTAGTTGGATGATGTGATTATTTGGAAAAGTTGGATGAATTGCTGATTTGCTAAGTTGTTGATCTGCGGATTGGCATAATTGCTAAGTTGCTGAGTCAATGATGTACTCGTAGTTTTAGCTCCGAGCCTAGCCTGCGATACCGCCGTGGGGAATAAGGTTCGTCTATGTAGGATTGAATACACTATTAGATAGTAGTGAAAACAAATTGTAAACTTAGAGCTAACTAATTTCTACCTTAACGTTTCTAACTTTTAAATTGGTTAAAATCTAAATCCAAACGTGGCTTGAAAACCTACATTTCGGTCAAAATCCTTCGAAAAATTAAAGCGATTATTGGTTTCGTCATATGTTTTGCGTGAGGCATCCACCGAATTATTTGTAATATCGACCAAGCCAAAATCATATCTAAAACCTATGTAAAGACCCTTGTTGATAAAATAAGATATACCGCCGGTCAAACCAAAATCAATCGGTTTGTACAAATTACCTTCAAGCTCTGTGCTGAGATAATTATAATAAGCACCCGCATCGCGAGCTATAGGAGTACGCGTTTTGTTGACAAAAACATATGGACCAGCAAGTCCAGTTGATTGACCAGCAACATCGGAATTATAATTGTGGACCAATGATTGTTTAAAGAATAAGCTATCTGGCTGGTCATTGCTAACAAATTTAAGTGTGCCATTACCCTTAGGGCCGATAAGCACGGAAGCATAGACACCAGCGCTGAATTCGAATTTATCACCTGCTGAGAATTGTAAAACCAACGGAACAGTGACATAAGCATTAGAAATCTTCATTTTAAGATCTGTTTTGCCTTTTTCGTAAAGGTATGCATTAGGCAATAAACTCAATCCACTTGACAAAGGAACTTTGTAAAATGATTGACCAGAATAATCATAATTAGTGCCAATCTGGGTATAAATCAATTCACCTTTTACTGCGAGTATGTCGGTGAGATAATAAGCATAATTTACGCCAAAATGCCATCCTGAAGTAGTAGTATATTTTTCTTCAACTTCAGTAGGACCAGAAAATTTGGTGTAATTAAGTCCAGCCCTTAAGCCAAATTTTTGAGCTTGGAGTATCGATAGACAAACAAAACTCATAAATAAGGCTAGGAAAAGGGATTTCTTGTTATACATAAATGTCATTTATTTTAAAAAGTGGTGCAAATATAAACATTGATATGGTCTAAACGATCGATATTGCAAAAAAGCGGTCTTCACTCGTAAAAAAGTTATCGATATAGTTTTTTTAAAAACTGGTCTTGGTTGCGATTGTTGACGTATATTTGTGCTATGAATAAATTCATTATCACATTAATGGTCTTGACATCTTTTGCTAATTTGTCAACGGGGCAGATATTACAAAACAATATTTTTTCTAACTTATCTGGCCAAAATCTATACGACAAACTGATTGATACTTACAAAACTAGCACAACACTTGACTACAACTTCGCACGCGATACTTTGTATAGCAAGATCGATGCTGTAAAAGATACCCTTGAGTGCATTTATACAGGTTTGAAAGTATATTTGACACCAGGAGTTGACCCTTCTCAGGCGGCTTTTAATGGTGTCGGTGGCGGCATTAATGCTGAACATGGCTATCCACAGAGTAAAGGAGCTGCCACTGGGATAGCTCGAAGTGATATGCACCATTTGTATCCGACAAGAGTTTTGGCCAATTCTGCGCGCATGTCTAACCCACTTCTGGACATTTCCGATAATTTAACTACATCATGGTTTTTAGGAAGTAACCTATTGACGAGCAAACCAGCTACCAACATCAATGCCTATAGCGAAGCAACTGCAACTGCTTTTGAGCCTAGAGAAAGATCTAAAGGAAACCTCGCAAGATCTATTTTTTATTTTTACACCATGTATAGTGATCAAGCTGATGCTGCAGACCCGGCTTTTTTCAATATTCAGAAGTCTACACTTTGTAGATGGCATAATGATGATCCTGTCGATAGCGTCGAATGGAAGCGGACTTTTGGAATAGCCAAATACCAAGAAGGCAAGCCTAATCCATTTGTAATCGATTGTTCTTTGGTATCACGGATGTACTGTAGTAATATAGATCAAGCTTGCGAAGAATTGATACGAATTGCTAGCGCAGTGTCAGAATTACC
>JANMMV010000057.1:0-6713 GCA_031373565.1 Saprospiraceae bacterium | reverse complement strand
AATTGAGATTATTTGATAAATAGGGTATAATTATTAAGAGAAATATCATTTTTTGATACTTATAGCCCGACTCGTACTTGGATAATAGTATCTAGATTATCAAACAAAAACTATGTTATCACTATCAATATCATTGACTTTGAAAAATTGATTAATATCATCGATGGGAAATAAAGCCCCATTTGTATCAATACCCATAGATCTGTAGCCGAAGTTGTTGATCAAAAATTCTGACGCTCGCAAATGACTTTGATTTGATCTCTTCTCTGATAAAAACTCCATAATAATAGTCGGTTTATGAGAAATAAGATAATTTTTCATACCATCTATCACATCGCCTTCGTGACCTTCGACATCAATTTTAATAAAGTGTACTTTACCTTTTGTCGATAGCATCTCATCAAGTGTTTTGCATGAGATAGTGATCGGTTGCGGGGCATTGTTTTTATACCACGATTCATTTTGATATTGGTCGATATTCACTGAGTTGTGTTCAGAAAAAATATTCGAAAACTCAAAAAATGTAATTTTGCTATTTGTATTTGAGAGCGCAACAGGATAAAATTCTATGTTCTCAATTCCTTCAATATTCAGTTTTAAAATCTTATTAGATCTTGGGGAAGGCTCAAAACTTAAAACTTTACCTTCCGTGCCACATAAATTACTTCCCAACAATGTAAAATACCCATAATGTGCACCAACATCAACAAATGTATCCCCCTTTATCATGTTTTGAACCATATATCGTGCTAATCTAATTTCTGAAGAATGAGATTTGCCACCTGTCAAAAATATATCTGTGCTTGATGGTAGTAATATATACATTTCTTTACCAAAAAATGTCTTACAACGCTTGATTACCCCTTCTTTAGATCTCCGGATAAACCTGAGATATATGACAGAATAAAAATATTTAAAGGGACTGTTCACGCATCTAATTATCTTAGCAGCCGATGCCATCTTTTCCATTTTCGCCAACTGAAACATCATCGTTGTACATTCTTTTTCCATGCTTAAAATCAGATTTTTTTTAGACCTTCTTATTTCAATACAATAACCAATTTACTCCAAATCATTCAATTGGTATTTTTTGCTGTAGAAAAGCAAAATGGCCATATTTAGGAACATAAACGGACCTACCTTGTCCGTTTCGATCAAGTCATTGATGAGACACATTGCAAATATGATGATAAACCCTAAAGTTGTCGCCATAATAATATACTGGTTTTCTTTTTCATGTGCTGAACAATGATACAATCTTTCTCCCTCTATCAAAAGCGCAAAACACAATGCCAAGTATAATATAAAACCTATCAATCCCTGTTCTACCCAAGTCATCAGATAGTAGTTGTGGATTCCTGATTTTTCAGGATTTTCACTAACATAGGTCTGAAATCTTGATATCGAATACAGTTGATAATTATTGTAAAACGTCCCTGGCCCAAATCCAATCCAAAACTTATCTTTGATCATTTCGATACCAGCCATCCACCGATAAACTCGCTCCATCGTTGATATGTCCTCAAGCTTGTAAGTGGCCTCTACAAGATTATCAAACTCTGTGTGTGTGATCGTTCGCTCAAAATTTGGTGCAAAATCCATGTACTTGTTGTCCCACGAAAGATAGATAATACCTATTAATGCGACTATAGAGCTTGACAATAATGCGGGCTTAACCAGCTTCCATCTGATGATATAATATGCTCCCCATGCTATGAACATAGATAGAATAGCAGCTCTCGTATAACTAAAATAGATGCCTACAATAAATCCAAGTAGGACGAAACCGAGCAATGCATTAGATCTTTTCGTTAGTGCGTTTATCCGCCAAAATGCCCAAACAAAAGGAAGACAAATAACGAGTATCGAAGCGTATGCAACGTGATTTCTAAAAAATGGTCGTACAACATCATAGCTTGAAGCAAAACTAAATCCTTCCGCCGCATGACGGACAAGTACAATACTCATAGATACAAATAGAAATTTGTACAGGATTCGATACGCCTTGATAAGGTGCTCTTTGTCTGTAACAAACAAAAGTGGTAATATCAGAAATGGTATAATGTACCAAAGTTTTGCTAAGAATAATTTGAGCGAAATCGCAAAATAGGTTGAGTTCAGCGTAGTTACTAAAATCCATAATACATGGACCACAAGCAAAATCATCACTGGATGGGTAACATAGTGAATATCAAGCGCCAATTTTCTCCTCAACCATGTAAACAAGGTTAGGCCTGATAGAATAATCATAATAGGTTCGGAAGGTAAATCCGAACCTATTCCTACACCTTCAAAGTAAAATTCTATCGTAAAAGGTAACAGCACAAAGATCAAATAAAATAATTGACGATAGTCATCAGCAATCAAGCCAAGACCTATCAATCCAAAAGGCAATAGCCATACCAGGTAGTTTTCAGTATAAATAGATATGATGGCACAAATGCATACCATAATAGCAAAATACATAAACCACTTGCGTGTATCAATGATATGAGGATTCAGGTATGACATAAGGTCGCGATTGTCGCAATTATTCTGTCGATCGAGCTGGCTTCATCTGAGAGAAATTCTCAAAAACAAATACCGCCAAGACACATAATATCGTACCGATAAGTGTTGAAAGGATCACAAGGATAGATCTTGCTGGCCTAGATTTTTGAACAGGCGCTACTGCTTTCTCGACTAAATGAAGTGCTGCAAAAGGAGCGCCAAATGTCGCATTCAGTTGTTTCATTCTCTCTTTGTCAAGGGATATCTGGTCCATAAGTCTGCCTTGCTCTGCTTCCTTTTGGCGTATTTCGGATATCACAGGTGCATATTTTTGCAATTCACTTGTAGCTTTAAATATCCTATTGTTGGATGATGCTTCAAGTGCCATATACTTGATGACAGAGTCCCGGTACGAAGGAAATTTTTTATAAAACTGTACTTTACCTTTTGCATCTTCAAGACTTGTGGATGCCTCAGCAAGTAGTTTGGTGTAGATGCTAGTCTGGCCATAAGTGTCAAATATACCCACACTTTTTTTAAGTCTTTCTAGTGTCCTAGCTAAAGTATCACTTAAGATTTGTTTTTTGTTAATATTGATTTCGTACGAAGATATCAGTTTGCGTTGCGAGTCCTTAACGATCGTCTGAGAGATAACCTCGATTTTATCTCTAGCTGCATTAGCAATTTTAGATGCCATTAGTGGGTCTTTGTCTTCTACAATAAGATGTAAAGCGCCATATTTGGTTTTAATCGTTTTGAAGTTATCAAGCAATCTTTCTTTGACCTTAAATTTAGCTTTAGCGGAGCTACTGTCTATGTCATAGTGACTATAAAGATTGAAAGAATCTATAAGAAAACTAAGCAATTCTTGTGATGATGCTATGGTAAATAATCTATCTAGATCATTGTCATCACCATAAATTCTTACGTCTTTTTCGTCATCCCCTATCGGAATAGGCTTCGCTAGGTCTGGGCTTGCCGCATAAAATGTAGTCTCGGCCAAATAATAGTTAGGCAATATTAGACTACCTGCCACACTCACCAATATGATAGCTCCTATAGCTCTTATTAGAGGCGTCTTCCATTTGATCAATTGATTGATCAGATCTATGATATTATATTCTTTGTTCATTTACTACGTTCAATACGGGCAAAAGTAATGAAAATTTGCTGCTTTTCAAGCCATTAGTCCTTTTTGCTCATTAAACCAGCGATGTCCTTTATATTAATCAATCGAATCGCTATCGCCAACAATAAACAGATGGTACAAGCAACGATGCAAATGATAAGGGGCGTTTTTATGAACCAATTTACCTCACTTAACATTAAAAAAACACCAATGCTTGCCCCGACAAACAACAAACTTTTGAAAATGATATCACTATTGACAGTTATTGATAACAGCTTATTTACATAGAATATTTGCAAAATGAGCACCAAAAACTGCGTACATATTGCTGCGGTGGCAGCCCCTGCAGCTCCATAAGATGGTATCAACCAAACATTAATAAGAATATTCATTAACAGTCCACTACCAAAAATGTAATTGAGCGCTCTAATTTCTCCAACTGACATCAGTAATGTCCCGAAAATGTATCCTATTGCCACACAGAAGTATGCTCCCATTAGTAGAAATAAGGTAGTCAGAAAACTTGGGTTGTAGCTATCCAATAAGATGGACATAAATTCTGCTCCATAAAATAAAACCGCAATACAAATAATACTTGCTGAGACTATGGCAAATCTGAAACCGATATCTACCAAGTTTTTGAGCTCAATTATGTTTGTCTTGTGAAAAGCAAACATAGGAAGCAATAGTGCACCAAAAAGATATCCGATCATATTGGCAGCATCATAAAACCGATAGCATGCGGCATATACGCCCGTTTGGTAATGATTGTCGTCGATCATCATGGACAACAATTGGCCATCTAATCGACTATAAAAAGTCATAAAAACCAATATCCAAACATAGGGTAAACAGTCTTTGACCATCTGTACTGATCCCACAAACGAAAATTTCCAAGAAGCTACATTAACCTTTGAAAACACGATCATACCTACCACCAAACAAGCCAATAAATAAGCACATGTTTGGCCAACTACAAACAACTCCAAATCCATCTCTATCCCCAGGGGTAGCCAGACAATCCCGCCTATGATCAATATCATAAGTAGTTTGTCCAATGCTGAAACCCACGAGTCTGTTGTAAAGAATCCAAGCGCAGACAAACATGACCGAAGCAAAAGAAACAAAGTGCTTAAGAACAGATTTAGTCCAGCAAAAAGTAACAACCACCATTCGATATGTCCAGTCAAATAAGCAAAAATAATAATAACTATGCCAAAGACTAATCCCAAAATCAACTTAGTATTGATCAATAGTGGAAAATGTATAGCACTCGCATCTCTATTTGTGGCTACGTGCTGGCTGTTCCAATTTTGAAGGCCAGGGTCATTGATAAATTGAAACAATAAGACAAAATTAAAATAGTCAAAATAAAGTCCATATTGCTCGATACCTACTAGGTTTTGAACTTGGGCTTCAACACCAAAAATATATAGCGGCTTAATCAAAAAATTAATTAAAACCAACAAGATAATATTGGAAATAAATGCTTGCTTCATTTTTAGATTGATTGGCTGATTGACTTCAACAAATCTCTGTACACAGAAATCCACGGCGTCCATGCATCGATTTCACTCAGAGAACTATTATGCCACAATATCGTAACCGGCGAACCCAAGGCATTAGCATTTTTGACCATGTTTTGACAAAGTTTATGTGCTTGTGTTGGTGAGAGCTGCATATATTTTTTTAGTGTCATGTCCATGATGATAAGTGGAAAGACACGCAATGTTGTTTGAATATCATTTTCAATATCATACCAATAGAATCTATGGCCTGTCCCTGCTCTATAACCTATCGCATCAGCATATCCCATACTGTGATCCTCATTCATCTCAACGGTAACTAGATTTCGGTACGTATCTGGTAGGTTAAACTTGAGATAATGCTGACGAGACTTCGTGATAACATGCTCAAGTGACGTTTCAAGATCTAATTTTTCCTTACGGAGAATATCTAAACTCGTATGAGAATGATAAGAAGGGTGTAGTCCCATGTTATCGCCACGATCTAATGATCTTATGATCGACCTTGTAGCGGTTTGATCTATAGGATGATTGACATCAAGTGGATGTTGATTATCAGAAGATAACACAAAATATTGTGGTGTAATACCTAATTCATCATGCCAACTTTCTAATTCAACAAAGGTAAAATATGGGTCGTCATAAGCAGAAATAAAACTCTTTTTACGTAGCGCGAATCCAATATCATCGCCTTCAATTTTCGCTTTAATTGCACCTAGAACTACTTTGAAGCCTTTGTGCGCATAAGCCCATGGTTGATCTATATCTATGGTGCTCAGATGTTGAACAATTGGAATATTGGTTGACAGTTGTGGTAGTTTCTCTTTGAGAATGGATATTAATTTAGCCACTATCTCATCAACAATTGGTCTTTGGAGGCAACCCAGTTTTCCTGCTAGTGACATAGTACTCGTAAATCGACCGTGTTCATCTCTATTTTCGATTTGATATTCTTCATGCCGAGATAGAAACCAAAATATAGTCGCAAAAATATCAGGGATCGGTTCTTCATCTCTTTCGAGCCATCGAAGTGTGTTTACCAAGACGGTGTGTGCGCTACTTGATGTGATGTCAAATCCTTTTTCAAGCCAACCAACTGCAGGGATGCTGATTGTAGCAGGAGATAAGCCATAAGACAAGTTCGCTATTTCAGTAGGATCGTTGATAACTATATAAGGTATCCCTAGACGCTCGACAAAAACGAAGTCTAATACATAAGTAAGTCTATGACTAGGATGAAACGTAAATACTGATATCAAAAGTCGAAATTAGGTCCTTGGTTTTATATTGCCAGGTAATTCTCAAAAACATAGCAAATATGCTAATTATTTGATTAAAAAGGGGTGTTTGTGACAATATTGACTATAATATGATAAACTGATTGGAATGTCGCCAGAAATCGATTCGGTAAAATAGACCTTTTTAATGTTGTCTTTTTCTAGCACTAAGGGCAAATTACTAGTTTATCAAGAAATCGATTTTGGTATAAAAGTTGACTATTATTCCAAATTAGTTTATTTTTGTATTTTTGGAAATCTAAGCGAATGTTGAGAGTTGTCGTCATTTTG
>JANMMV010000049.1:0-2269 GCA_031373565.1 Saprospiraceae bacterium | reverse complement strand
CTATGCCACTATTGGAATTGGGGAGAGCCTTGGTATGGCGGATTTCGGGAATCTCAAGGAGACTATCGTTTGGAAAACCAGCCTTTTTTGGAACGTAATTACATGCCCAATATGTTGGGGTGGTTTTTACTTTCCGCTACTACTACCGCAGAAGATATCGAATGGATGATGGCGCGTGCAGCAGGGTACAATGCGGGTTTTGCTTTGGTAGCAAGATACAAAAGTCTTCAAAAAAATCCGAATACGGCTCAATTGCTCGCTTTGGTAAAACTTTGGCAGGAAGCCTACCGATCAAAAATTTTCTCTGCAGATCAAATTACTCGTTTGAAGGATCCAGAGTACGATTTTCGTCTCGAAAAAAACTATCAAGAATGGAAACTGTATCCGTTTAAAAAATATAAATTTGAGCACGAGCGTAAAAATCTTCAACCCGGTGAGCCTACTTTTTCGCAATGGGAATTTATAAATAGTGATATAGAACAACCGCTAAATTTCACGTTGACTATCATGGGAAAAGAAGGCAGTATCCGTAATCCACGTATGGAAATTGACGGGTATTTTAATCTGGAATTGCCTGGTGAATATGAGGTTGGAAATTCAGTTGTTTGCGATGGAACTAGTCTCAAACTGTACAACAAAAAAGGTGCATTTGTTAAGGAAATTGTCATAAAACAAGCTATTCCAAGCTTGAAAATTGGAAAACATGTCATAAAATTCGATTGCAAGTTTCCGGATGAAACGGAACTGACAAACAGATTTGTCATAAAGACAATTAGCAATCCCGAAGTAATCGTGAAATAATTACAGCAAAATCAATACTTATTCAAAATACCTTTTTCCAATGGCGAATTACCTTCTTTCATCCACAAAGGCATAGGTTTATCAAGCAAGTAGTGATCAAAAAATTGCTCCATTCGGATATTGAAATCTAGCCGATTTTGCCATTTGACAGGCCAGTGTGGTTCTCCATTATAGTTGAGTAGCCAGCAAGGTTTGCCTAGTCGGCGCATAGACATATAATACTCGATGCCTTGCTCCCATGGAACAGCACCGTCTTCATCATTGTGCATTATGAGTACTGGAGTTTTCACTTTATCAAGTTCATATAAAGGCGAGTTATAATGATACACTTTTGGATCTTGCCACAGCGTCTTGCCGATCCTTGATTGCGACTGCTCATATTGAAAAATCCTACTCAGTCCCGATTCCCATCGGACTCCACCATACGCAGAGACCATATTGACAACGGCTGCACCTGCTTCAGCACATTTATAGCGATGGGTTTTGGTCAACATATAAGCTATCTGGTAACCTCCCCAACTATGCCCTTGTAGCCCCATCCGCGTACTGTCAATGTAGCCAAGTTTGAGCAGTGCATCGACGCCGGAGTTTACAGCATTAAGACAATCATCGCCTGGTTGAGCTGGTAAATAGGCTATATCTGGGTTAAATATGACATAGCCCTTATTGGCATAGATGGCGTAATTTATCTGAGAACGACCTGCTTCAGGAGCTCGGTGATTGTGGAGGCTTTGGGAGCTACGCTCATAGAAATTGACGATCAGTGGATATTTCTTCGTTTTGTCAAAATCAGGTGGAAAAAATAACATCCCCTCGATATCATTACCGCGGTAGTCTCGCCAAGAAAACAATTCATTAGTTGCCCAGCCATAATTGTGCTGCTGCGAATTGGCATCGGAAACACGTGTGGTTTTATCAAAACTAATATTGGTAAGTTGAATATCTGGAAATTCGCTAACAGATTGTCGATAATAAATAAGATCGTCTGATGACCGTGCTTTAGTGACATTTCGGCCCAATGAATAGTTTCCAGCCATAATCGTCGAAATCTTACCAGTCATCATATCTAGATAAGCATAACCATCTCCCTTGGTTTTTTCATCAAATACATGCATCAATATAGGTTTGGTGACATCAATATTATCATTATCTGGATCCAAATCAATGATACGATAAGTCTTCTTCTGGTCTCGTCCATTGGTTAAAGCGATAGAAGATAAGGGATCTTTTGGATCGATTTTCCAAATATCATAACGATCATAAATCAACGCATTAGCATCTTCAGTAGTCCAACCTGCTATGCCATAGTTGTCTGGTCTTGAAGGAGTATCGTGGAGTTCTTCGCACCATTGGGATAATTTATTAGTTGCTAGAATTATTTTCTGTTGAATCGACAAATCGTACGCATTCCAAGTGCTGTCTAATGAATTAAACCAATATACGTACTTGCCTTTCGGCGAAAAAGAAG